>CAMAMD010000138.1 GCA_945836785.1 uncultured Clostridium sp. | reverse complement strand
TTTCCATTTACATATGTATGGTTTGTTGATTCATTATCGCGTATATAACATTCTCCGTTACTGATTCGGAATGTACAGTGTTTTCTACTGATTTTCCGATTATCTGCCACCTGGTAATCACAATCGGCAGACTTACCGACCACAAATTCCTTTTTCTCAATCGGTATCAATTCATTGGATTTTACACGGACAAGGTAAGGAACAATATTTTTATATTGCATCTGCTGTAAAACCGTAGTCTCGCCCTCTCCATTGTCCTCCACGTCTTTCTCAATAACATCCTTCTCCATGGCAAGAATGAACTGATAAAAGTCCTTTAATGAGAACATCATGCGGCTGTCGAGATAATGTAAAATCTCTTCCACACAGGACACACACTGCATGTCGGCAAATCTTATCTTAGCAATAAAATTCTGAATAAATTCACATATGTTGCAATCAGAAAACCGCTTTTCAATCGGCATATAGACAAGTTGAACATCCAGATTAGACAACTCTATGTACATATACTTTGTATTAAGCAGAACCTTTTTTAACGGCATATTATTTTCTTCAAAATATATAAGCTGGTTCAGTATATTGGATATAATTGACAAAAATTCAGCCTTATAGAGCTGCTTCCGCAAAAACTGGCTCAACGGAAGCGTTGCCGGAATATTATAGGACAATACACGCACATCATCCACAACAGCCACCTGACAGGTCGCCCGGTTTCCGACAAACTCATAGTTAAACAGATTCATTTCTTCGTGATTAACAGTGACTTCATTCTCTATGCGAAAATTCAGCTTAAACTCATCATAGCTTTCTTCCAACTGATCCATACTATCCCCCTGCTTTGCATCAATATTCAAACACAAAAACACCATATGATAATATCATTATTCTATCATCATATGGTGAAATCTTCAACAAATTTTTATTTGATTTTTGGTATATATGTATAATACCTATACATCAACAATATCAGCAGCCTGACTGATTGCACCTTCAATCGTTTTATTATTCGCAGCCTTTCCATGATTCTCCACATCCATACGGCTCTTTGCCATATGTGTCAGACAACCGTTTCCGTTCACACAGCCACCCTGACATGCCATACCCTCAACGAAATTGCCGCCAAGCATATTCTTGCGCAGCTTAAGCAATGCAATCTTACATGCCTCAATACCGTCACATACAACCGGCGTGAGTTCAAAGTCGTCTGCTCCCTGCTCCTTTATACCTTCTTTCACAGCCTCTGTCAATCCACCCGAGCGTGCAAAAATACGGCCAAAATAGGAAGCATTTTCAAGTGGCATCTCTGGGAGCGTCGTAATATCGATATCCCGACTGTCAAGCAGGGCCTGTAGCTCCTCGAACGTAAGTGCACTGTCAATATACGGTGCAACCGTTTCTTTTTTTATCTCCATTTTCTTTGCTGTACAAGGTCCGATGAATACCACTTTCGCGTCAGGATCCAATTCTTTTATATGCTTTCCAATCATTCCCATCGGAGAAAGTGTGGAGGATACATACGGAACCATATCAGGGAATGTCTTTGCAACATAAGACACAAAAGCCGGGCAACAGGAACTCGTCAATATTCCTTTCTCCCGTAATTCCTCTGCCTCATGCCATGTAGTCATATCAGCACCAAGTGCCACTTCCACAACATCATCAAAGCCAAGTTCCTTGATACCGGACAATACCTGTCCGGTCTTCGCATAATTAAACTGGCTTGCAACTGCGGGTGCAACTGCGGCATATACCTTATATTTTTTATCTTCTCCTCGATTTTTAAGCAGATTGATAACATCCAATATGTAGGATTTTTCGTTAATTGCACCAAACGGGCACTGATATACACAAGCTCCGCAGGATATGCATTTATCATTGTCTATCATAGCTGCCTGATCTTCGTTCATGGAAATCGCATCTACCTTACAGGCCTGCTGGCACGGACGTTTAAAATCCGAAATCGCACTATAAGGACACACCTTCGCACAGGCTCCACATTCCCTGCATTTACTTTTATCAATATGTGCCTTCTGATGTTCATCTATGGTAATTGCACCAAACTTGCAGGCATCTGCACAACGGTGTGCAAGACAGCCCATACAGTTATGCCCTACCTCATAACCGCCTACCGGACATTCGGCACATGCAATTTCCATAACCTCTATCACATTTTCATTTTCCGGATTTCCGCCCATGGCAAGCTTCACTCGTTCACCAATAATAGCGCGCTCCTTATATACGCAGCAACGCATTGTAGGTTTCGGTCCCGGAATAATAGTCATGGGAATATCCATAATCCCTTCCAGAAGCCTGTCTTCCCATGCCAGCCGAGCAGTTTCACGCAGCACCTTATATCTTAAATATTGAATTCTGGTATCGAACTTTCTCATGTTTTCCTCCCGCACTGACGGTTCTATAATGTGCTAAATTATACTCTGTCAATCAATCATTATCTTAATCCGAAGAGAACCAGATGTCAATGCCACATATAAGAAACAAGATAATTTAATATGCCTCTAACATCTTTTCCTTTGTATCATACAGCTTTTTTGACAAGTCAACATAGTGAATATGCGGATTCTCATAACGCTGTTCCTCTTCCCACACCTGACTTTTCAACTGTTCCTGCACATAATTTCTGATATCATCAAGTGCCGGCTTATCATATACAAGCTCACCGTCCTTGAAAATCACCTTCTGTAACTCTTTAATATCAACATCTTCAAATTGCATTTTCTTCCATGGTTTCACAGGATCCACATATGGAAATGGCTTGGTATCATCCACTTTTTCATCATACATTGTCAGCAAATCTGCTAATCCAAAGCCTGTCTCCCGGCTGTATACCCGCCACAGTTTCTTCTTCCCCGGATTCGTTATCTTTTCCACATTCTCTGAAATTTTAATCTTAGGTACAAATTCACCCTGGTCATTCATGACTGCTGCCAATTTATACACACCGCCAAATACAGGATCCGACTTTGATGTAATCATGCGCTCTCCCACACCATAGGAATCTATTTTTGCCCCCTGTTTCTGCAAAGAACGAATCAAATACTCGTCCACGCTGTTTGAAACAACAATCTTGCAGTCCTCCATTCCTTCCGCATCAAACATACGACGCAGTTTCTTGGAAAAGTATGCCAGATCTCCGCTGTCAATCCGCACACCCTTCAATCTTTTTCCCATCGGTGCAAGCACCTCTTTTGCCACCTTAATCGCATTAACTGCTCCGCTTTTTAAGATATCATATGTGTCTATCAGCAAAACACAGTTATCGGGATAAACCTCCGCATAGGCCTTAAAGGCCTCATATTCCGTATCAAAAAACTGAATCCAGCTATGTGCCATGGTTCCAATGGCAGGCACACCAAACTGCTCATCCGCAATCGTTGTTGCCGTTGCTCCCGCACCTCCGATATATGCAGCACGCGCCCCCAAAATAGCCGCATCGGCTCCATGTGCCCGTCTTGCACCAAATTCCATAACCACAGAGCCTGCATCCCCGGCTGCTCTGCATATTCTGGATGCCTTGGTTGCAATCAACGACTGAAAATTAATTGTAAGAAGCAGCATGGTCTCTATCAGCTGTGCCTCTATCACCGGTGCTGTCACTGTGACAATCGGCGTATTCGGATAACAGATTGTTCCCTCCGGGATAGCCTCTATCGTGCCCGTAAATTTAAAGTCCGACAAATATTTAAGGAACTCCTCAGAAAATTCTCCTTTACTCCTCAAATATACAATATCATCCTCAGTAAATCGCATATTTTCAATATATTCAATCAACTGCTCCAACCCTGCAGATACAACAAATCCTCCATTCTCCGGATTCTTTCTATAGAACATATCAAATACAACAATTTTATCCTTAAATCCCTTCATAAAATATCCGTTTGACATGGTAAGCTCATAATAATCCATTAACATTGTCAGATTTC
>CAMAMD010000137.1 GCA_945836785.1 uncultured Clostridium sp. | reverse complement strand
GGAGCAGGTCAATGGGGAACAGCACTTTCCATGGCATGTTCATATTTTGATATGGATTGTCAGGTTTATATGGTGAAGTGTTCCTATGAGCAAAAGCCGTTTAGACGCGAGGTTATGAGAACATATGGTGCAAATGTAACACCATCTCCATCTATGAATACAAACGTGGGAAGAAAGATAAATGAAGAATTTCCGGGAACAACAGGAAGTCTTGGCTGTGCCATATCGGAGGCCGTTGAGGCAGCAGTTTCGCAGGATGGATACCGGTATGTTCTTGGGTCTGTTTTAGCACAGGTACTTCTGCATCAGTCCGTTATTGGACTTGAAACCAAATCTGCACTTGATAAATATGGCATAAAAGCAGATACGATCATAGGCTGTGCCGGTGGTGGCTCCAACCTTGGAGGCCTTATTTCACCATTTGTGGGAGAAATGCTCAGAGGAGAAGCAGACTATAAGATTATAGCTGTAGAACCGGCATCTTGCCCAAGCTTAACAAGAGGCTCCTATGCATACGACTTCTGTGATACAGGTAAGGTTTGTCCGCTTGCCAAAATGTATACGCTTGGAAGTTCATTTATACCATCTGCAAATCATGCGGGCGGATTACGATATCATGGTATGAGTTCAGTTGTTTCTGAACTCTATGATCAGGGATATCTGGAGGCAAGAAGTGTTGAGCAGACAGAGGTGTTTAAAGCTGCTGAAATGTTTGCAAGGGTAGAAGGAATCCTTCCGGCTCCAGAGAGCAGTCATGCAATTAAGGTTGCTATTGATGAGGCACTCAAGTGCAAGGAAACCGGAGAGGAGAAAAATATCGTATTTGGTCTTACAGGTACTGGTTACTTTGATATGGTGGCATACCAGAGATATAATGATGGTGAAATGTCAGATGTCATCCCTACGGATGAGGATATTGCAGAATCATTAAGCAAGCTTCCGAAGGTAAATTTATAGACACACATTATATATACAATTGTCATTATGCACTAGGGAAAAACATAAAAAAGACAGATAGTCGTACGAAGGAAATATGACAGGCGGTTGATCAGAAAATGGTCAGCCGCCTGTTTGGTGTATATAGCTATAAGAAAAAACTATAACTGGCCCAATGAATATCGTATAACGTAACGCATTGACAATCAGATAGTGTAAAGCTATAATCATAAAACATGAAAGACATAATACATATTTAACATATGGAATAAATAGGAAATTATTGTAAAATATAGTCGTTGAAATAAGTAAAGAAGGAGGAAATAGATATGGCAATCATTCAGATTCAAAATGTTTCAAAGATATTTCAAACAAAGAACGCCACAATTGAAGCATTAAAAGATATATCGCTTGACATTGACGCAGGAGACATTTACGGAATTATCGGAATGTCCGGTGCCGGAAAGAGTACGTTGGTTCGATGTATCAATTATATCGAGATACCGACAAGCGGAACCGTGATGGTACAGGGAAAAGACCTTGGACAGTTATCGGATAAGGAGCTTCGAAAGCAGCGTGAGCAGATTGGTATGATATTTCAGCATTTTAATCTGTTGATGCAAAAATCGGTTTTAGATAATGTCTGTTTTCCGTTACACATTCAGGGAAAGTCAAAGGCAGAGGCAAAAAAGAGAGCATTGGAGCTACTTGATATCGTAGGGCTGAAGGACAGAGCAAAGGCATATCCGGCACAGCTGTCGGGAGGTCAGAAGCAGAGAGTTGCCATTGCCAGAGCACTTGCATCTGACCCGAAAATCCTCCTCTGTGATGAGGCAACCAGTGCATTAGACCCGCAGACAACATCATCGATTCTCGAACTCTTGAAGGATATCAACAGGAGATTTGGCATCACGATTGTGGTGATTACACATCAGATGTCGGTGGTTCGGGAGATATGCAATAACGTGGCAATCATGAAGGATGGTCAGGTTGTGGAATATGGAAGAACCGTTGATATCTTTAATCATCCGAAATCGGCGGTGGCTAGAGAGCTGTTGCGGAAAGATGAGACCAGCGATTCCGAACAAAACATTTTGCGGACGAAACAGCGCATTCAGAATGGAACACGAATACGAATTGTCTTTACTGATAACTCGGCCTTTGAGCCGGTGATTGCGAATCTGATATTGACGTTCAAAGAACCGGTAAATATTTTGAAGGCCGCTACCAAAAATGTTGGCGGCGTTGCAAAGGGTGAGATGATTTTAGAGTTTTTGGAACATTCCGAACAGGTGACTGCAATGGAACAATATTTAAAAGACAGAGGACTTGAACTTGAGGAATTGATACCAGAGGAAACCGGAGGTGAGGAACATGTGGACTGAGCAGGTTAGAGAAATGATTATAAACGGAATATTTGAAACGCTCTATATGACACTTGTATCTACTATCTTTGGATATGTGTTCGGGCTGCCCTTGGGTGTGCTTCTCTGTATCAGTGATAAAGACGGGATAAAACCCAATGCGGTTTTATACAAGATATTAGATGTCGTCGCAAATATTGTCCGGAGCATTCCGTTTTTGATACTTCTTATTTTATTAATTCCGTTTACCCGGTTATTGATTGGTAAGAGCTATGGTTCGACGGCGACGATTGTTCCGCTTGTTGTGGCTGCAATCCCATTTATTGCCCGAATGGTGGAGTCTTCATTAAAAGAAGTCGATAAGGGTGTCATTGAAGCGGCAAGAGCGATGGGAGCCGGAAACGGAAGAATTATTTTCAGGGTTCTGCTTGTAGAAGCAAGGACCTCGTTGATAACCGGTGCAACCATTGCCATAGGAACGATTCTCGGATACTCTGCGATGGCGGGTACCGTCGGAGGCGGAGGTCTTGGTGATATCGCAGTCCGGTACGGATACTACAGATATCAGACAGATATCATGCTGGTGACAGTTATTCTTCTGATCGTGCTGGTGCAGATTTTTCAGTCGGTTGGAATGCTTGTTGCGAACAGGCTGGACAGAAGAAGATAGATGGCAGATTGTATTATATTTACATGGAACAAAAACGCACATTACGTTTTTGACATAAAAACAATGATAAGAAAGAGAGGAATTTAATATGAAAAAAACATTTAAAAAGTTATTGTCAATCGCATTGGTAGGAACATTTGCATTGGGAGCATTTACAGGATGCGGAAAGAAAGAGGAGGAGAACAAAACAATTAAGATAGCAGCATCAGCTACTCCGCATGCAGAGATTCTTGAGTATGCAAAGGAAGAATTAAAGGAAAAGGGTTATGAACTTGAAATTACAGTGTTCGATGATTATGTACGTCCAAATGAGGTGGTGGAAAGTGGTGAATTTGACGCAAACTACTTCCAGCATGTTCCGTATCTGGACAGCTTCAACGAAGAAAAGGGTACCCACCTTGTAGTTGCGGGCAAGATTCATTATGAGCCGTTTGGTATTTATCCTGGCACAAAAAAGAGCCTTGATGAGATTGCAGATGGTGATACAATCGCTGTTCCAAATGATACAACAAATGAGGCAAGAGCACTTTTGTTATTGCAGGATAATGGAATCATTACATTGAAAGAGGGAGTAGGCCTTGAGGCAACCGTAAATGATATCGAGTCAAATCCTTATAATATCGAGATTGTTGAGCTGGAGGCTGCACAGGTTGCCAGAGTCGTAGACGAAACATCTTATGTCGTTTTAAATGGTAACTATGCATTGGAAGCAGGTTTCTCTGTGGCAAAGGATGCACTGGCATATGAAAAATCAGATTCCGAGGCTGCTAAGACATATGTAAATGTAATTGCCGTAAAGGAAGGAAATGAAAATGATGAGGCAATTAAGGCACTGGTAGAAGTTCTGACATCAGAAGACGTACAGAATTATATCAATGAGACTTATGATGGTGCAGTTATTCCGTTTGCAGAGTAAAAATATTAATAGTTGCAAGGGGCTGTCGCACGAAGGTCATATGGCATGTATATATGGATAATGGAGGAAAACC
>CAMAMD010000136.1 GCA_945836785.1 uncultured Clostridium sp. | reverse complement strand
AGAAAATCTGCGTACGGCTTATGACTCCTGTAATGAGTTGTTCAGTAAAAACGGAAACAGTAACATGGATGAGGGAGATTTATATGGAAATATCAAAAATCCGGGTGATGCAGTTGTCCTGATTTTTGATTCTGTGCATGAAAAAATATATACGACAATCAGTGATGAGAGCCAGATGATGGAAAGTTTGAATGAAATGTTGAAGTCTGTCCGGGAGGCAAGCGATAAGATTCAATATATGCCGGGCAAATATGTGATAAAGCTGCATCATGATACGTTGATTAATGCTGATTATTATGATTTGATTGGTACTTTGAATAATGGTTATACGATTATTCTGAGAAGCCCGATTGCCAGAGTTGAGTCCACTATGCATGTAGTGAATACTGTATTTATCTATATTGCAGTAGGTTTGATTATTTTTGGATCTGTTTTTATTCTGATATTCAGCAATATTTTTTCTGCACCTTTGAAGCGGTTGTCACATGCTGCAAGGAGAATGACGCAGCTTGACTTTGATGTAAAGGTTCCCGTTTTGACAAAGGATGAAATCGGAGAACTTGGCACCTGTATGAACGAGATGTCCAGAAAACTGGAATATACCATTTCAGAGCTGAAAGCAGCCAATATTGAATTGGAACGTGATATTGAGAAGAAAAAGCAAATTGATGAAATGAGAAAAGAATTTCTTTCCCATGTTTCGCACGAACTAAAGACTCCAATCGCATTGATTCAGGGATATGCGGAAGGGCTGAAAGATAATTTATTTGATGATCAGGAAAGCAAAGAGTTTTATGCGGATGTAATCATAGATGAGGCTCACAAGATGAACAGTCTGGTTAAAAAGCTTCTGACGCTAAATGAGATTGAGTTCGGTGACAATCCCCTTAAGATTGAGCGGTTTGAATTGGTGAATTTTATACAGGATATTATTGATGCATCAAGGATATTAATAGATGATGCCGGTGCCAAGGTCATATTTGAAGAAGAAGGACCGGTTTATGTGTGGGCGGATGAATATATGATTGAGGAGGTGTTTACAAATTACCTTACAAATGCGGTTCATTATGTCTCACAAAACGGAACGATACGGGTATGGTTTGAACATATTGGAACCGATGTGAGAATATGCGTATATAATTCCGGTAATCAGATTGCTGAAGAGGATATAGATAAACTGTTTATTAAATTTTATAAAGCTGACAAAGCCAGAACCAGAGAATACGGAGGAAACGGAATCGGGCTATCGATTGTGGCAGCGACAATGGAAGCACATGGTAAGCAGTATGGTGTGTATAATGTGGAGGATGGTGTTGTGTTCTATTTTGATTTGGACGCAAATCTGATGTCTAAGATTGATAAACAATAGTGACATAGACGAATGAAGTATGTTATAATCAGGGATATTTTTTAGTAAGGACAACATCAAAATACGACAGGGAGACAATATTTACATGAATAAAAAAACGACAGAGAAACCAAGAACAGCTAAAATACATCATGCACTTATTACATTTGCTGTGCTGGTTGCGGCAATGGCGATCGGAATTATGGTGTATCATGTAGATGTTCATATTCCGATGTTTATCGGGGTTATTGCTGCTGCGTGTATGGCACTTTTTTTGGGATATGATTGGAATACAATAGAAACCTCTATGAAAGACGGAATTTATAATGCACTCCAGGCGGTTATTATTTTGGCAATAGTCGGAATTCTGGTCGGAGTATGGATTTTGGGTGGCGTTGTACCTGCGATGATTTATTATGGGCTTAAGCTGCTCAGTCCATCCATATTTTTGGTTGCAGCAATGCTTATCTGTTCCATCACATCTCTTGCAACGGGGACCGCATGGGGAACACTTGGAACAATGGGACTTGCATTGATGGGAATTGCAGTCGGGCTTGGCGTTCCTGCACCTATGGCGGCAGGTGCTATTATCTCCGGGGCATATTTTGGTGATAAAATGTCGCCTTTGTCGGATACGACAAATCTGGCTCCTGCCATGGCGGGCACAGATGTATTTACACATGTCAAATTTATGATTCTGCCTACGGCAATTTCCTATGGAATCAGTCTTGTTTTGTTTGCCGTACTTGGATTTACGGTTGGATCTGCAAATGGGGATGCCATGGATATGAGTGCTGTTCAGGAGATGAGTGAAGGGCTTATGTCAACATTTAACATCAGCCCGATATTGCTGATTCCTCCGTTGATTGTAATTGTATCCGTAGCCTTAAAGGTTCCGGCAATTCCGGGAATTACACTTGGAATCATATCGGGAGCCGTAGTCGGTATTATTATGCAGCCTTCCGCAACATTTGGCGGCATGCTGGATGCGGGTATGAATGGATTTGTCAGTGAAAGCGGAGTTGAGGCTATAGATACATTGCTGACATCCGGGGGGTTGGTTAGTATGATGAGTTCGATTTCTCTCACCATTCTTGCCATGATGTTTGGTGGTATTATGGAAAGAACCGGACAGCTGGATGTGTTGGTTTCTAAGATTGTCCATATCGCAAAATCACCGGCTTCCCTGGTTCTTACGACAGAGGCAACCTGTATATTAAGTAATGCAGTGATGCCGGAACAATATATATCTATTGTGGTTCCGGGAAGAATGTATGCGGATGTTTATCGGGAAAAAGGTCTTCATCCGAAGACACTTTCAAATGCCTTGGAGAGTGCAGGGACAGTTTCGTCGGCGTTGATACCATGGAATACCTGTGGTGTATATATTTTAGGGGTTTTGGGTGTATCGACTTTTGAGTATTTCCCGTATGCATTTTTTAACCTTCTGATGCCGGTTGTGGTTGCAATTATGGCCTATATGGGAATAACGGTTGTGGATAAGGACGGCCGTTGTCTGATGAAATCTGCACGTCAAAAAAAGCAGGCTTGATAAAAAGAAAATATATTTAGCTGTTAATATGCTTGATGAGAGAAAAAAATAGTGGTAAAATTAATATATGTGTGACGGACACTGATATTTTCGGAGGAAACAGATGAAGAAGAAATTACTGTTTGGCTGCATGATAATTTTATCACTATTTTTTGTTGGATGTACAAAGACGATTGAGCTTACAGATGATGAAAATTATATGATTGCAGAATATGCAGCAGAGTTGCTGTTAAAGTATGATAGCAATATCGATTTAAAATATTATGATGATGAAATTATAGCAACCCCGATGGAGCCGGAAGAGATAACGGAAATGACCACGACAGAGAATGTTGTGACAGAAGCGGAGACAACAGAGGCAACAACAGAGGAAACTATGACGGGAACAGTTATTCGTGAAGAGGAAGTGACCGGGGTAGAAGCGGATACAGATTCGTCTTTTGATATTGCGAAATTTGCCGGGGAAGATAAAGTCTCTATCTGTTATGCATATTATATGATTTTAGACAGCTATCCTTCCTATGATCAGGAGGGGGTATATATCGAAATTGAAGCTCCTGCAGGCTATAAATTGCTCGTCCTTAAATTTGATGTGGAAAATAAGACGAACGACAGTCAATATATAGACATGTACAGTAAGGATTTGGAGTACAACATTATTATAAATAATAAAAAAAGTGCAAAACAGATGCTTACAATTTTGATTGATGATTTGTATACTTATCAGGCTACGATTGATGCCAGTATGCGTGAAGAAACCGTTCTGTTGTTTCAGGTGTCTGAATCAATAGCGGATCAAATAAATGATTTAAAGCTGAAGGTAAGTTATCAGGGTGAAAACAAGGTTATTCAGTTGAGTGAATAGAGGAGGGCATACATACATGGATACAAATATTTTATTGGAAAGTGGAACAAATGAGCTTGAGGTACTGGAATTTCTTATACATGGAAACCATTATGGAATTAATGTGGAAAAAGTAAGAGAAATTTTATCATATACAGATATTACGCCTGTACCGAATTCACATCCTTGCATTGAGGGAATATTCATGCCGAGAGGAGAA
>CAMAMD010000135.1 GCA_945836785.1 uncultured Clostridium sp. | reverse complement strand
GTCGGAATTGAACAGTACGGATCCAGAAACTGGATACAGATTGGTTCGTTTTCGTTGCAGCCTATGGAATTTGTAAAGATTTTGTTTGTATTTTTTGTGGCCAGCATGCTTGTTAAGATGGATACATTCAAGGATTTGCTTGTCAATGCAATTATTTCGGCGGCATTTATGGGTGTGCTTGTGCTGGAAAAGGACTTGGGTGCTGCAGTAATTTTTTATATTACCTATGTCTGTATGGTATATCTGGCTACTTCGAGACCTATATTCCTGGTAGGAGGCCTGTCACTGGGTGTAGGAGCGGTTATGGGTGGTTATTTATTGTTTAAGGATTCACTATTCCGGCATGTCATGGTGCGTGTGGAGGCATGGAAGGATCCGTTTCAATATATTGACACCGGAGGTTATCAGGTGTCCCAGTCATTGTTTGCCATGGGTACCGGAGGCTATATGGGAAGTGGGCTGACCATGGGAAAGGCAGACACGATACCTGTCAGTGAGAGTGATTTTATTTTCTCTGCGATTTGCGAGGAGTTAGGTGTAATTTTTGGCCTTGCACTCATTATGGTATTTGTCAGTGTTTTCATTTCCTTTGCCAATGTGGCGATGAAATGTAAGAATCCGTTTTATAAATATGTGGCGTTTGGTTTTGGAACCATATTTGTTATCCAGTCACTGTTGAATCTGGGAGGAGTAACAAAGTTCATTCCGTCAACAGGCGTGACGCTTCCGCTTGTCAGCTATGGTGTGAGTTCCGTTATGAGTACGCTGATTATATTCGGAGTCGTGCAAGGCGTTTGTGTAATAAGTGATAAAGAGGCGATTAAAAATGAAAAAGAAAAAGAACGTATCAGACAGCAGCAGAGTATTAACTCCGGAGGAGGAATACCTGCAAAAAGAGAAAGAAAAGGCACGCAACAATAAAATAAAGAACCGCCCGATTATCGTTATGACATATATGATGGTTGTAATATTCGTAAGCATGATTGCATATGTGATATATTTTATGCAGTTTAAGGCAGAGCTTGTGATTGCAAATTCAAGGAATATCAGGCAGGATTCCTTTGCAGATGTGGTGGAACGAGGGGATATTATTACCAGTGACGGTGTAGTGATTGCAACAAGCTCTACGGATGAGAATGGTAATACGACTAGGTCTTATCCGTATGGTAATATGTTTTCGCATTTGGTTGGCTATGAGGGACGCGGAAAAGCCGGACTGGAGCTTCAGGGTAATTTCTATATGCTGAGAAGTCATATCAATATTTTTGAGCGGGTTTATAATGAACTGAAGGAAGAGAAAAACAGGGGTGATAATTTGATCACAACAGTTGATTATGAGCTCCAGGAGGCTGCTTATCGTGCACTTGGAAGTTGTAATGGAGCTGTTGTTGTTATGGAGCCGGACACAGGAAAAATACTGGCTATGGTATCAAAACCGGATTATGATCCTAATAACATGGATGCTGTCTGGTCCTATATTGATTCGGAGGAGGGAGCAGAGAGCAGTATTCTGTTAAACAGGGCAACCCAGGGGTTGTATGCGCCGGGCTCTACGTTCAAGCTGGTTACATTATTAGAGTATATCAGGGAAAATCCTGATTATGAAAGCTATAGTTATGACTGTGTTGGTTCGGCTATTTTTTCGGGTGTGTCCATCCATTGCAGTCACGATGCTGTACATGGACATGAAACACTGGCAGATTCTCTGGCGTATTCCTGTAATCTGTCTTTTGCAAATATCGGAACATCCCTTGATAGGGCAAGCTATAGGGAAACAGCGGATTCGCTGTTGTTTAATATGGATTTGCCGTATGATGGGGAATACAGTAAATCCCGTTTTGCTATCAATGTAGACAGTCCGGCAGACCAGATGCCCCAGACGGTTATCGGACAGGGAGATACGCAGATTACACCTTTGCACAATGCTATGATTGTTTCTGCTATAGCAAATGGTGGAGTTCTTATGAAACCATATCTGATTCAGTCTATTGAAAATGATGATGGTGCAACCGTAAAACGTTTTCGCAGTAAGACATATGGGGAATTGATGACCAGCGAGGAGGCTGCAATTCTCACGGAATATATGAAAGGTGTCTGTGATTACGGAACGGCATCAGGAACTTTCGGTTGGACAGAGTATGATGTGGCAGGAAAAACCGGTACAGCTGAGTATGACAATGAGGGAAACTGTAATTCATGGTTTGTCGGCTTTTCCAATCCTGATAACCCTGATATTGTTGTGAGTGTAGTTGTGGAAAATTATACTGCGAACGGTGTAACAGGTGTTTCGGTTGCAAAACAGATATTTGACGCATATTATCGGTAAAACTTGATATATTATATAAAATCTGATACAATAAAAAAGATAAATTCACACCTATTTTTCACAATGCAGGAGGGATTGCAATGATAGAAGCAACAAGCTGTGGTGGTGTGGTAATCTTTAGAGGTAAGATATTATTACTTTACAAAAATTACAAGAACAAATATGAAGGTTGGGTTCTGCCGAAAGGTACTGTAGAGAAAGATGAGCAGCATAACGAAACGGCTTTACGCGAGGTAAAGGAAGAAACGGGCGTTAATGCACAGATTATTAAGTACGTAGGAAAAAGCAATTATACGTTCAATACTTCATATGATGTGGTGAATAAAGATGTTCACTGGTATCTGATGATGGCTGACAGTTATTACAGTAAGCCACAGAGGGAAGAGTATTTTTTGGACTCAGGTTACTACAAGTATCATGAGGCTTATCACCTTCTTAAGTTCCCGAATGAAAAACAGATTTTGGAACAGGCATATGCGGAATATACTGCCTTAAAGCAGAATAATCTGTGGGGAAGTAAGAAATATTTTTAACAAATAAAACCCGTTTTACGGGTTTTATTTGTTATTGTGAATTATGGGTATATCTGTTATATTTCAATTTAACGGATAAAAAGAATAGTGAAATGGAGAATCAAATGGGTAAAAAGAACGATAGAGCAGAAGTTAATCTGTCAGGATCCGAAAGAAAGAAATCAAATAGCAGAAAAAAAAGAAGGTCTAAGATATTATACACAGTTTGTATGGTTGTATTGTTATGCATATTTGTGGGATGTGGCGTGTATCTTGGGATTTATTTCTGGCAGAGCAAAAAAAGTGAGGACAGAGTAGATGAATTGAAAACTTTAATTATAGAGGATGACAGCGATGACAGCAATGAAACAGCTGGACAATCGGGGACACCTACTGATGCGGCACCTGCTGTGGAGTATGTGGATGTAGATGGGGTTCTGGTACAGAAGAAATTTGAAGAATTATATACTGAAAATCACGACTTTATCGGTTGGCTGACGATAGACGATATGGTAATCGACTATCCGGTCATGCAATCGATGAATGATGAGGAATTTTATTTACATAGAGATTTTGATAAGAAGTATAGTTATGCAGGTACTTTGTTTTTGGATACATCCTCAGATGTAAAAGCACCCAGTGATAACTTGATAATATATGGACACCATATGCAGACGGGAAAAATGTTCGGTGAGCTTGAGAGTTATGCCAAGCAATCTTTTTATGAGGAGCATAAGTATATTAGCTTTGATACAATATATGGAGACGGAACCTATGAGGTAATCGCAGCATTCTATACAAAGATATATGAAAAAGAATATACAGGTTTTAAGTATTATCAATTTTTTGATGCGGGTAATGAGGATGAATTTGACAGCTTTGTGTCAAATTGTAAGAGTCTGACCAGTTATGAGATTCCTGCAACAGCTTCATATGGGGATAAACTGATTACCCTTTCTACCTGTGCATATCATACGGACAATGGAAGGTTTGTTGTAGTTGCCAAAAAGATATCAGATGAATGATGATTTTGCTTGACACTCAAATGGAAATATGCTATATTTTCATTTGTTGAGCCGGTGTGTCGGAATTGGCAGACGAGGCAGACTCAAAATCTGTTGATGGCAACATCGT
>CAMAMD010000134.1 GCA_945836785.1 uncultured Clostridium sp. | reverse complement strand
TCTCCAAAAGAGATATAAATATATCAAGTGCAGCAGACACAGTTTCAAGGCAAAATAAGAATTATGCGGAATGACAAAATGCGGAGCTTTCCGGAGTTGTTGATTATGATGCGGATGGGAGTATAGTATGGATGCGAGAGATATAACACTTACGATATTGCTTGATATGGAGGTCAATCAGACGTTTTCAAGTGTTGCTATAGCGAAGGCTTTGCGGCAGAATCAGTTTGAAAATAAGACAGATCGTGCGTTTATTACAAGACTTGCGGAAGGAACAACGGAATATCGCATTACGCTTGACTATATCATCGATAAATTTTCAAAAATAAAGGTGAAAAAGTGTAAGCCGCTGATTCGGTGTCTGCTCAGGATGGGAACCTATCAGATTATGTATATGGACAGTGTGCCGGATAGTGCGGCATGTAATGAGGCGGTAAAGCTGGCAAGGAAACATGGATTTTCAAATCTGTCCGGTTTTGTAAACGGTGTGCTGCGCAATATTGCAAGGGAAAAGGAAACGATAGAATATCCGAAGAAGACAGAGGATGCGGTACAATATCTGTCGGTGAAATATTCTGTGCCTGTGTGGCTTGTGGAGAAGCTTTTGTGCGATTATCCGGAGCAGGCGGAGACAATTTTGCGTGGAACACAGCAGGAACGGGATACGACGATTCGTGTAAATACAAACAAAATTGAAAAAACAGAATTGGCAGAAATGCTTACATCCGCAGGTATAAGTGTGGAGAATGGAGTTTATGACGACAAGGCTTTGCACATCGCAGGCTACGATTTTATACGCAGAGTGCCGGGCTATAAACAGGGATATTTCACGGTGCAGGATGAAAGCTCCATGTGTGCTGTCCGTGCGGCAGGAATCAAACCTGGGAATCGGGTGCTTGATGTGTGTGCCGCTCCCGGCGGAAAGACTACCGCAGCGGCAGAATTTCTACAGGGAAACGGCCATGTGTATGCAATGGATATAGCGGAGGATAAGCTTGCACTGATAGAGGAGAATGTGGACAGGCTCGGATTTCAAAATGTCACAATCCGCGTACATGATGCGACAGAAATTTTAAGGGAGGACGCATCTGGAAATGATATATTCCAGGCGGATGTGGTGATTGCGGATATGCCGTGTTCGGGACTTGGCGTTATGGGACGGAAAAATGATATTAAATACAGGGTTACTGCACAGCAGTTGGAGGAGTTGGTGCAGTTACAGCGGCAGATTTTTGATACGGTTCATCAGTATGTGCGGCCGGGTGGAACCTTGCTTTATAGTACCTGTACAATCAATCCTGATGAGAATCAGAAAAATGTAGAATGGTTTTTGCAAAAGTATGATAAGTTCCATCTGCAGGAGCAAAGATTGTTTTTGCAGGGGGTTGACAGGTGTGATGGATTTTATTATGCAGTATTGAAACGTGCGTGATTTTTATAGATTGTATGAAGGATGCAGGAGATATGACAGATATCAAATCAATGTATATAGATGAATTGACAGAATGGGTAAAAAAAGCAGGACAACCTGCATTCAGGGCAAAACAGCTTTATGCGTGGATGCATGAAAAGTATGTAGGTTCTGTGGATGAAATGACAAATTTGCCTAAGACAATGCGGACACAGGTGCTTGAAGACGGATTTGTGACGGTACAGGAAGAAATGAGACAGGTATCGGAGCGGGATGGAACAGTCAAGTTCTTGTTTCGCATGCAGGATGGACAGATGATTGAGAGTGTTCTTATGCGCCATAATTATGGTAATTCCATCTGTATTTCTTCTCAGGCGGGATGTCGTATGGGTTGTCGGTTTTGTGCTTCTACAATCGGCGGACTGGTTCGGAATCTGACCGCATCGGAAATGCTGGAGCAGGTTTATGCGGCAATGCGAATGACAGGAGAGAGAATTTCAAATATTGTGGTGATGGGTACAGGGGAGCCTCTTGATAACTATGATAATCTCATACGTTTTATCAGAATCATATCCGATGAAGCGGGATATCATATCAGCCAGCGCAATATTACGGTTTCAAGCTGTGGTATTGTGCCACGCATATATGATTTGGCAAAGGAAAACCTGACAATTACATTTGCTCTTTCCCTGCATGCACCGACGGATGAGGAGAGAAAAGAACTGATGCCGATAGCACAGCGTTACACCCTGCAGGAGACAATTGATGCCTGCAAAGCATATTTTGAGACAACAGGGCGTAGAATTACTTTTGAGTATAGTCTTGTCAAGGGAAAAAATGATACGGTGGAGCATGCTGAAAAGCTGGCAGAGCTGTTGCACGGTATAAATTGTCATGTTAATTTAATTCCGGTGAACCCTATAAATGAGCGCGAATTTGAGCGCAGTAATAACGATTCTGTTCAAAAATTCAAATTAGCACTTGAAAAAAAATCAATAAATAGTACAATAAGAAAGAGTATGGGCAGCGATATAGACGCCGCTTGTGGACAATTGAGAAGAAAATATGCTGAAAAGAAGTAAATTTTCCGTGTATAAATAAAGTATGGGAGAAGTGTTCGGGAGGAATCCGATGAGATCAAGTGGGAAAACTGACACCGGAAGCAAACGAAACAGCAATCAGGATAGTATATTCTTCAGTGATCAGCCGGTAGGACCGTTGCCGAATTTGTACATAGTAGCAGATGGCATGGGTGGACACAGAGCCGGAGATCAGGCTTCGAAGATGGCAATTGAAATAACGGTTGATTTTGTAAGAAAGTCTACGTTAGAAAATCCGATTGCAGTTTTGAAACGTGCTATGATATTTGCAAATAATGAGATATATAAGGCCGCAAACCAGGATCCGGATTTGTCCGGTATGGGAACCACAATGGTTGTCGCAGTTGCCCAAGAGGGAAAACTGTACGTTGCAAATGTGGGAGACAGCAGATTATATGTTGTCAACTCGGAGATACATCAGATAACGATGGATCATTCGTTGGTGGAGGAGCTTATCCGTAACGGAGAGCTGGAAAGGAAAAAAGGAAGAAATCACCCCGAAAAAAATATTATAACCAAGGCAATGGGTTCTAAAGAAGAGGTGATACCGGACTTTTTTGAGATAGATATTAATTCTGAGGATAAATATTTGTTATGTTCAGATGGGTTATCCAATATGGTAGAGGATGACGAGATAAGAGACATTGTAGTTGAACACTATAGCCTGGAGGATACAGCACAGGCATTGGTAGACAGAGCTAACTACTACGGTGGCTCGGATAACATATCCGTTGTCATTATATCAGAGTAAGCAAAGATAGGAATATAACAGAAAGGATAGAAAATATGTTAAAACCAGGAATGATATTGTGTGATAGATATGAAATACTTGAAGTGGTTGGCGCAGGCGGTATGTCTATCGTATACAAGGCAAGATGTCACAGATTGAATAGAAATGTTGCCATTAAGGTGTTAAAACCGGAATTTAGCAATGACAAGAATTTTGTAACAAAGTTTAAGATAGAGGCACAGGCATCGGCGGGGCTGACCCATCCGAACATAGTCAATGTCTATGATGTCTATGATGATGATGGCATATATTTCATTGTCATGGAATTGGTGGACGGCATTACGCTGAAGGAGTATATTGAGCAGAACGGAAGACTCAGCATGGATAAAGCTCTTGATTTTTCCATCCAGATTGCATCAGGTCTCGAGGCTGCCCATGAGAATCATATCATTCACAGAGATATCAAACCGCAGAATATTATTGTATCAAAAAATGGAAATATTAAGGTGACAGATTTCGGTATTGCCAAGGCTGCATCTTCCAATACACTTACTTCCGGGGCTATGGGAAGCGTACATTATATATCACCGGAGCAGGCAAGAGGCGGATACAGTGATGAGCGCAGTGATATTTATTCACTTGGAATCACGATGTATGAGATGGTGACAGGTCGTGTGCCTTTCGAGGGCGATAACAATGTTTCTGTGGCATTAATGCACATTCAGAGTGAGATGATACCACCGAGACAGTATTATCCTGATATATATTCCAGCT
>CAMAMD010000133.1 GCA_945836785.1 uncultured Clostridium sp. | reverse complement strand
CGCAATGCTCATTATATCATATTTCTAAAAATGACTGAATGCCAAAACTACACCGCAACATCTTCATAAGAAAATCGTATTACTTTCGCCAAATCAGCAGGTGCGACCTCAACCTGATAACCGACCTTACCCGCACTGAAAAAAATCGTCTCATAATCTTTTGCGGTCTCATGTAACGTAGTCCGAAAAGCTTTCTTCATACCGATAGGCGAACAGCCCCCGTGAATATATCCCGTAAGGGGAAGCAATTCTTTCGCTTTTAACATCTCTATAGACTTTTCACCTACCGCCTTTGCTGCCTTCTTTAAGTCAAGCTCTCTGTTTACGGGAATTACAAACACATAATTTGTACCTGTTTTGCCGACTGTGACCAGTGTTTTGAACACTCTATCGGGATTCTGTCCTAATATTGCAGCCACCTTCTCGCCGTTTGTCTCACCCGTTTCAACATAGCAATAATGGGAATATGTTATTTTTTTCTTGTCCAGAATACGCATTACATTCGTCTTATCTTCCATTTCTGCCTTGCCTTCCCTACAAACATTTTCGTGATTAAAGATTCTTCCCCATCTCATATGCCCCTGACATTATTTTACCCTCAGGGCTTAAATCGGAATCGCCTCCGACAACAATCATTCCTTCCTGCTTCATTTCCTTTGCAAGAAATGTTCCAAGATACCACTTATATGCCTCATCATATTTATCAACGCTCTCCGGTGCACCCTGTGCAAAAACACCGATCAACTTGATACCGGGTGTAAGTCTTGTTTTTCTCTCAGCATTCGTCATACAATAATGACGATTCATAAATGTTATCATCGGACCCGCAACCTGTGCATAATAATTCGGTGCACTCACAATCAACGCCCCGCAGGAATGAAGATCCTCAAAATACTGTTTCATATCATCATTCTGAATACAATCGGCATTATTGGCACGGCAATATCCACACGCCATACACCCATGCATATTCATCTTGTTGACATCATAAACAACCACCTCATGTCCTGCATCCTTTGCACCGGCAATAAGCTGGTTCACCACCTTTGCACATACTCCATTCTCTCTCGGACTACCAATTACAGCAACTACTTTCATATGTATTTCCTCCTTACAACTTTATATTTATAGGTAATTGCAAAACCAGCTTTATAACATTTCATTCTTATGATTGTTATTATGTGTTCACGTGCTGTTTTGGAACCTGCTTTCCTTATGCCTTTTTTTGAAGAGGCGTAGTTTTGTCAGAAGTTTATTACTTTTATACTTTAGCCTACGTGCACGCGAAAGTGTGTCTGAGTGCCATCTACGCATAGTATGGGGATTCCAGGAACGCTTGCACTCTCTTGGAAACGCAAGGGTACTAAGTGTGAGCTTACAGCTCGCACTAAGGACCCGCGTTTCCAAAGGTCCTTGCATCCCCATACTATGCGTAGATGACGCGAGTTCGCTGTAGCGTGCACATGATATGGTTAAAGTATAAAAGTAATAGAACTTCTCAAAACTGCAAAAGCCATTCAAAAAAGGCATAAGGAAAGCAGATTTCAAAACAACATGTCAACACGTGATGTTTGTAAGAATGAAATGTTATAAAATAAGTTTTGCAAATGCGTTACCTTATATTTATAAAACGCCCATATGTTCCAACAATATTTTGAGACCAATCAGAATTAATATTACACCACCGGCAAGTTCTGCTTTCTTCTCGTATTTACTGCCAAATAAATTTCCAATCTTAACACCGCAAAATGAAAACAGAAATGTTGTGATTCCGATAACACTTATAGCCGGTATGATCCGAACTTTCAGGAAAGCAAATGTCACACCTACTGCCAGTGCATCAATACTTGTGGCGATTGCCATAATAAACATCGTCTTTACGCCAAAAGAATCATTGACATCCTCGCAGTCATCATCCTTTGCAAGTGCTTCCCGTATCATATTTCCACCGATAAAAACAAGTAACGCAAATGCAATCCAATGATCAAAGCTGGTAATTGCATTCGCAAATGCCGAACCAAGCAGGTATCCAATCAAGGGCATCAACGCCTGAAAACCGCCAAACCAAACACCAGCCGTAATCATTTCCTTTACACTGATTTCCTTTGTCGCCAGACCCTTGCAGATAGAAACAGCAAATGCATCCATGGACAAGCCGATTGCCACAAGTAATAATTCAATAAATCCCATCACGTTCTCCTTCTCACATGCTCTGATTTACCAGCACAGCCTTTATCTCTTCCACATTTGCATAGCCGTTCTTTTTCATGATATATTTTAAAGCTTCCTGAATATCATCCTCAGACAGAATAATCTGTTTGCTCTCATCCGTAACCACAGTACATCCGCCTTTCATATCACAGCACCTGCCATTACATGCAGCTTTCTGTATGTTATTCCTGCTGATTGCCCCCACCTCTTCAAGCACATTCATCATCCTGTATACGGTGGCGATTCCTATACTTGAATCCTTTTTATGTGCCATAAAATAAACCTCTTTACAGCAGGAATATTCTTCATTGACTATAATATCCACAATTATTTTTCTCTGCTCTGTCAGCCGGAACCCTCTTTTTTTCAACTCATCCAAAATCGCTTCCTTACTAAACAAAACAGGTTCAATTATCTGATTATCTTGTCCAGCCATATAGTCTCCTCCTGCCGGTAACTGTTTCTGTATATCTGTTTAAATTTCAATCCTTTATCCTGTCTGAATCACATTCCATTAAACCATAGCCCGGCATGGTAATGTCTTTTTAAGCTTAAAATAAAATACCACTGAAAGTATAGTCCCTATTATCCAACCCACCGGCCATGCACACCATATGCCTGTCGCTCCCCATTTTGCAGAGAATAAAAACGCCAGACTCACACGCAGGATAAGGTCGGAAAATGTTGATGCCATAAACAGTTTCATTGCCCCCACGCCACGCAGTACGCCATCGCAGGTTATCTTGACCGACACTACAAAATAAAACGGCACTACAATATGCAAAAACTGTACACCGACATCCAGTGCCTTATTCGCATCAGAATCCATAAAAAGGCTCACCAAGGTACGGCTCATCAACAAATATACTGCCACAATAAATACACTGATGCACATCACCAGTTTTAATCCCGCTTTCAGTCCCTGGCTGATTCTGTCTGTTTTGCCTGCCCCCAGATTCTGTGCAGAAAAATTTGACATTCCATTACCCATAGCAGTATACGTCGTTATAATCATATTATTCAGTTTAATCGCAGCCGCATATCCCGCCATCACACTGGAACCGAAACTGTTAATGATACTCTGTATAATAATGTTACCCACTGAAACAAAGCTCTGCTGCAACGTACTTGGAACCGCTATCGCAACAATCTTTTTTAAAATATTCGTTGAAAAAAACGGTACTCGCCCATGATCCCCGGCATCCTCATGCGTTATGGAAGCCAACCGACGCACAACTACAATCATGGATAATATGCAGCTTATACCCTGGCAGATAAAGGTTGCCCACGCAACACCGGATACACCCATATGAAAATACTTTACAAACAAAATATCTACACCTACATTTGCCACAGACGAAAAAGCCAGAAAAATAAATGGTGTTTTTGAATCACCCAGAGCCGAAAAAATTCCCGTAGCAATATTGTAGAAAAACAGGAACAGCAAGCCACCTGTATAAATATCCAGATATAATTTTGAATCGTCAAATATATGCTCAGGCGTATGTATCAGATTGAGCAACGAACCACCAAACAAAAATCCAAACAACGTTAAAATCCCGCATACAACCGCACTGAAAATAAATGTGGTATATACGGCAGTTTTCATATCTCTATAATTTTTTGCCCCAAAAAACTGTGAGACAATAACAGAACACCCCATATTGCAGCCGAAAGCAAAAGCCAGATATATTAATGTAATCTCATAGGAATTACCCACTGCTGCCAGTGCATCCTCCCCGGCATATCTTCCCGCCACCAGGCTGTCCGCTATATTATACAACTGTTGAAACACAACACTTCCAAGCAAAGG
>CAMAMD010000132.1 GCA_945836785.1 uncultured Clostridium sp. | reverse complement strand
GCTTGAGAAAGACAGAGAGGAAAATGGCTTGTATTATTACAATATGGGTGTGGAATTTGTGGATGAAACGGATAATACCACGGCAGATTCCTACAGCCTGCATATCGTATTCAGCAAGGCTGTCTTTGAATGGGAGAGATATATGAACAGAGTACAGTCATAATGGTACGGGATAATCAGGGAGAATCGTGTTATGTATTATAGAAAACCATCCTATTATGATGCATTTTCCTGTGCGGCGGACCGGTGCCCGGATACATGCTGTGCCGGTTGGAATATCGTGATAGATGATAAAACCATGGCAGACTACCGCAGCCTGCCGGAAGATGCACGCAGATATGTTATGTCGCACGTTGATGAGAAAGAACAGGTTTACATAAGAAATAATGCACGGTGCAGTTTTTTAAATGAACGGAAACTGTGTGATCTGTATACCTGTCTGGGAGAGAAGATGTTTTGTAAGACGTGCAGGCGTTATCCCAGACATTTTGAGGAATATGGTAATCTGGTGGAGGCGGCACTTTCGATGTCCTGCCCGGTTGCAGCGGATATGATTGTAAATCGGGAGGATAGAGACAGATATGTGGTAAAAAATGATGAAAAAAAGTCGCCACATGCAAATGAGGTGGACCATGTGCTGTTGGGGAGCCTGTTGGGAGCCAGACAGCACATTTTTGATATCATGGCGGATCGGAAGACGGATATAAGGCAGCGGATGAAACGGATACTGATTTACGGAGCAAAGCTTCAAAAGCTGGTGTACCAGTACGAAAAACTCGGATGGCGTGTGAAACGGAAAACGTGTGCGGCTTTCTTTATGGTGAAAGCAGATACGCTGGCAAAAAAAGAAAGTCTGCATGCATGGGAGACTGCCAACGCACATGATAACAGGGGAAACGCTGGAAACAGACAGATGAGAGCCCCGAAAGAAGAGCGGTATGTGCTGATGCAGCAATATCTGGATATGCTGCTCGGCCTTGAAAATATTAATGCTGCATGGCCGTCTCTGGTCGAGGAGGTTCGTACAAATTTATATACAAATCAGAGTGCCGGGCAGTATATAAAGCTCGCCGGAGAGTTCGATGCATACATGGAAAAGCGAACCTATGAGTATGAGCATATTTTGAATTATTTTATTTATACCTATTTCCTGGGTGGTGTATATGATTACAATGTGCAGGCTATGGTAAAATTTGCTGTGCTGTCTGTACTTGTCATCCGGGAAATCGGGATGTGTACATGGCTCAAAAATCATAAAAATTTTTCTGTCGAGGATCAGCTTCATATCTGTTGGCTGTATTCGCGGCAGATTGAACATTCGGATGATAACCTGATGGCGCTAGAGGGTATTTTAAATGCACATCCGTTGTTTTGTGAAAACAATTTTATAAAGGTGTTATAGGGATTACTTTTTGTCATATTTCTTTTAACTTAACATATATTTTAATTTAGATTAACTTGACGCAGATATATGCGATTTCAAAAAGAAGTTAAGATAAAAAGAAAAACGGAGTAGGGAAATTTGACAAATAAGAAAGAAATCAGAACAAATGGTAAATATGAGATACTGAAGGATAAAATAGAACATCCCATGGTGAAAGCACGGTATCAGTATGGGATAGAGTCCGTTGTCGCAAAATTGCAGTATATTCATGCGGATTTGGCGGAACAGCTGGGACGACCGGTTGTTCGCAATATTTTCAGCAGGATAAAATCTGTTGAAAGTATTTGTAAGAAACTGGAGAAGAAAGAGCTGGATGTCACATATGAGAATGCTGTCAGCAATCTGAATGATATAGCAGGGGTGCGGGTGGTCTGCTATTTTTGTGATGATATATACCGTATAGCGAAGGCAATCAGGGAGCAGAAGGACATTAAGGTTGTCAAAGAAAAGGATTATGTGAAAAAACCGAAGAAATCAGGCTATCAGAGTATTCATCTGATTGTAGATGCACCGGTTATCTATAACACATCAACGGAAATGGTCAGAGTGGAGATTCAGTTGCGCTCGTTTGCCATGGACTACTGGGCTGAGCTTGACAATCAGATGTGTTATAAGAAGAGTGCGGGTGAGCTGGAGAATATTGAGCGTGAAATTCGGAATTATTCTGATGTGATGGCGGAGATGGATAATAAAATGCTGGAGCTCCGGAAAAAAATTGAGAGCATGTAATACGTGTAATAATTGATTTATTTGCGCTGATGATATATATTAGAAATACAAATATTTCCATTTTGCACTTTTGTGTTGGAGTGGAAAAAATAAAACCAAGGAGGTATAAACAATGGGTAGATTAGATAATAAGGTTGCCATCGTTACAGGATCTACGAGTGGAATCGGCGTCGGTATTGCCAGATTGTACGCGGCAGAAGGTGCAAAGGTGGTTATCTGTGGACGACGTGAGGAGAAAGGTCAGGCTGTTGTAGACAGTATTGTTAAGGATGGTGGGGAAGCCTATTATCACTTTATGGATATTACTGTTACAGAAAGCATCGAGAAGCTTTTTGCAGACGTTGCAGAAAAGTACGGCAAAATTGATGTTCTGGTCAATAATGCAGCCAATGTAGGTCTGAAGGATGGACGTGTGGATGAGCTTACACTGGAAATGTGGGACAGCATTTTCCAGAGCGATGTGCGCGGTACATTTTTTGCTACAAAATGTGTGCTCCCATATATGCAGAAAAATGAGACAGGTGGTTCTATCATCAATATCGGTTCTATGGCTTCCTGTGGAGGCGACTTGGGTTCTACAGCTTATGCGTGTGCCAAGGCAGGCGTTGATAAGCTGACACAGTATACGGCTTTGCAGTACGGAAAGCAGAATATCCGTTGTAATTGTGTACGTCCGGGCCTGATCGTTACACCGGAGAATGAAGCTCATGTACCACAGGCACTTAAGGATGTATTCCTCAGCAATATTATGGTGAATCGTTACGGATGTCCTGAGGATATCGGTCATATGTGTGTATATCTTGCTTCTGATGAGAGCAGTTATGTAAGCGGTCAGATTGTCAATGTGGACGGCGGTTTGAATTCACATGTGTCTACGGTTGCCCAGTTCAGGGAACTGAATTCACGTACATGGTAATAAAATAGTATATTGCATGGATGGGGTTGTCATATATGAAATATGACAGCCCCGGTTTTTACTTTATCGTGCGTATGCATTTTGTACAGGAGATGAATCGATATGTGGATTGCGTTTGCGTTCGGCTCTGCATTATTTGCGGGACTTACAGCCATATTGGCGAAGATTGGAATAAAAAATACGGATTCAAATGTTGCGACGGCGCTCAGAACGATTATCGTATTAATTTTTGCGTGGATTATGGTATTTGTAAGCGGAGTGCAGACCGGAATATCAGAAATAGACAGGAAAGCATTATTGTTTTTGATATTATCGGGATTGTCAACAGGCGCTTCCTGGCTGTGCTATTTTAAAGCACTGCAGCTGGGAGATGTAAACAAGGTTACGCCGATTGATAAGCTGAGTACAGTATTTACGATGGTATTGGCATTTGTTGTGTTGGGAGAACCTTTTACAAAACTTTCTTTTGTGGCAATTGTCCTGATTGGGTGTGGTACATATCTTATGATACAGAAGAAAGAGACAGAGGCAAAGGAAACAACAGGCAAACAATGGTTTCTGTATGCGGTTGGTTCTGCTGTTTTTGCGAGCTTCACTTCTATTTTAGGTAAGATAGGTATAGAAAGGGTGGATTCTACATTGGGCACGGCAATCCGAACGATTGTGGTTTTAGCCATGGCATGGGTTGTCGTATTTGTGACAAAAAAGCAGAATACAATAAAAACAATTGATAAAAAAAGTTGGATATTTTTGGTATTATCAGGTCTGGCAACAGGAGGCTCCTGGCTGTGCTATTACAGGGCACTGCAGACGGGACCTGCCAGCGTGGTGGTGCCGATTGATAAGCTGAGCATATTGGTGACAATTGCTTTTTCTTATATTATTTTAAAAGAAAAAATAAGTGTAAAAGCCTGTATCGGGCTGGTGTTAATTATAGTCGGAACTTTGGTGCTGTTGTT
>CAMAMD010000131.1 GCA_945836785.1 uncultured Clostridium sp. | reverse complement strand
CCTTTAAAGGTTGGGAAACAGATTACCTTTAAATAAGTATCAATCTCCGGGCTGTAATCGATGATTTCCAATGTTTCTCCATATATCGTCGCCCGTTCGTAGCTTCGCAGCCATTTGGAATCCATATTGGAAAAAAGGCTGCCAAAAGAACTTCCGATCAATTGCTCAAGTGGAAGCTTTTCTAATTTTGCAAGGGCAGAATTTCCGTATCGGAAAATCCAGTCCACCGCACGCCGTTCTTCATCGAACACCATCTCGATGTCTGTGAATGCAAACGGCATATTTTCGAAGCTGCTATAATGCCTGCGATATTCCTCTTCTGTCGTAGGAACATCCTCTTCCATAAAACCTGCAATCATGCTCTTCTGTTTCTCATGAAGTTGCTTGATAATTTCATTTTTCTTTCGGATTGTATATATAAGAGTCTCGCCGTTACTAAGGTTAATATTATCCGTGATATCGTGTATTGCCATCACGGAAACCATACACCCACGATGTGCTTTGATGAATCCGTTGCCAAGTTTACCCTCGAGTTCTCCAAGTGTCATCCTCGTTTTATAAACCTTGCCTCCGGAGACATGTATCTCAACATGATTTCCCACCTTTTGAACATAAAGGATGGTACTGATGCCAAGCACCGTTTTTCTTTTTTCCGATATAATTGTTATGTTTTTAAAATCCTGCAAATCTGTCTCCTTTGATTTCATCTGTGGCAGTTTCATTTCTTTTATCTTATATTTTATTCATATGATATGAGTTGGTTAATACCATCCTCCGCTTCTATATAATATACGGTAATGATATCATTTTCCTGTATAAATATAAGTGCCTCATTATCCGCAAAATTCTGCTTATACACCGCTCCGTCTTTATCTGTTATATATACATAAGTCTCGCCATCCATCGTAATATATCGGATATCCTTGACTGTGATTTTTTTGCTTGGTGTATCCTCTGTAGCAGTTTTGTCATCGGATATAATCTCATTTTGAGCAAGCAGTTTTCTGTAGCTTACAAGTGCATCCTTCTGCGTTGCACCAGTTGCCACGATATTATATTTTTCGACATTAACGAGTGCATACATTTTGACAAGACCTGCATTATCCTTCAGCACCATAATATAAGTCGGAACACCATTTATGTTTATCAGAGATGGGAAAGATGCCACATATCCCAGATTCTGCACCTGTCCCTCTGCCGATGACATGGCAGAATGCTCCTCCGCTCCGGCTATGGAGAAATATTTACTCTCCCCGGTTCTTGAGTTCATGAGGACGAAGCCGATATTGGACTGGTCTCCATTGACTGAAGTGACGCCTGTATAAACCCATACATCACCTTCCATTACCTTGTAACCATAATCATCCGTAGTCACCTTACAGCCCTTATTTCCCACGATACTGTTCAAAAATCCACCGGACAACATACCGTTCCAATTATATTTTTTACATGCAAGATCACCATCATACACTCTGTCAACCCAGTTCGGTACGTTTGCCACGTCCATATACTCACAATCGCCTGTACATGGATCGCAGATGACGATTCCCTTTACATCCTTTGCACCAAACAACCCGGCATTCGGTGAGAGAACCGGACATATATAGTAGGGATTCCCATCATTGTCCAACTCAAAATAGTAACCGTTAAAATCATAGGTCGGATAAGAAAGCTGAACATGACGCTGCAGGTTATGGTTAAAATAAGCGGACGGTGAGTATTTTATCGGCTTTGTAAGCTTCACATATTTCGCCTCATTTTTTACCGGATCAACCAGCACATAGCCCGGTATTCCATCTGCCTTGTTATTCATGTATTTAAAAAACCCTGCATACTCGAGAGATGCAACCTTCATCGGCACACCGTTATAGTCGATTGTACTGTACTCCATGCTGACCTCATACTGGCTGACCACATCCGACAATGAGCCAATGGCTCTTTCTCCGATAATCTGTGCGCTGTCGGTATCCATCAGCGCAATATTACTGATATTGTCGCTTTCCGGCACGTCCGTGGTAAAATCGCCCTCTTCTATCTCGATTATATTTGCGTATTTTGATGCCATAATTAGCTTGGAGGATACGATTCCGCCTATCACCAATACCAGTACACAGGCAGCCATCAGATACAGAATGTATTTTGATATCGGTGTAAATCCCAAAGACTCATTTTTCTTATCTGATATAAAAATTCTCTCCGCCGTAAAATCCAATGAACACACATAGATTAGTCCCAGCGTAACGATGACCCACATCCAGAATCCCGGTTTATGTATATTGATTGCCGGCGTTGCAAAATAATAAAATATTGCTTCCACGACAAGCAATATAGCAAACGCAATCACATTCATCTTGCCCAGCTTCCCTGTGTTGACGCCCGTACGGCTTTTACGCTTTTTCTTTTCCGGTTTACGACCTACATCATATTCTACTTTCACTTTTTTCCCCATATAATGCCTCCAAAATTATATTGCAGACCTCATTATCTGCCGTTGATATATTCCTCAACTGCCGTCTCATAGAGATTATTTCCCTCTGAATCAATGACTACGATACATGGGAAATTCTCTACACGCATTTTTCTGATTGCCTCTGTTCCCAAATCATCGTAGGCGATGATCTCTGATTCTTTGATACATTTGGAAAGAAGTGCTCCCGCACCACCTACTGCCGCAAAATAAACCGCTCCATTTTTCACGATGGCATCTATGACAGCCTGGCTTCGTTTACCCTTTCCAATCATACCCTTTAATCCTTTTGAGAGAAGCAGTGGTGTATATTTATCCATCCTGCTGCTGGTTGTCGGTCCCGCCGAACCGATAACCTGTCCCTCCTTTGCCGGTGTCGGTCCGAGATAGTATATAACATTGTCTGTAATGTCGAGTGGCAAAATTTCGTCTTCATAAAGCATGTGTCCGTTGTATTCCTTTACCGCCGGCTCTTTTTTCTCCGCACCAAGGATTGCGTCATACATTCTTTTGTGTGCCGCATCCCTGGCACTGTATATCGTTCCGGTTATGTACACATAATCCCCAGCTTTTAGCGTTCTTGTCTCCGCATCCTGAAACGGTACCGTAATATGTTTATTCTCACTCATAATCCTTCGTCTCCTTATAATATCTTCGTCATATGACGATTAACATGACAGCACATGTTGACCGCAAGCGGCATCCCTGCAATATGTGTCGCATAGGTTTCTATATTGACTGCTAATGCTGCTGTCTTTCCTCCGAGTCCACCCGGCCCGATACCCGTTTTATTAACTGCTTCTAACAATTCCTTCTCTATTCTGGCTATGTGCTCATGCTGTGAATGGGAGCCTGCCGGTCTGGTCAATGCTTTTTTCGCCATCTTTGCAGCCAGCTCAAAATCGCCGCCAAGTCCTACGCCTACCACAACCGGTGGACATGCATTCGGACCCGCATCCCTGACCGCCTGAAGAACCGATGCCTTAACACCATCCTCACCGTCAGCCGGTTTTAACATATATACCTTGCTCATATTTTCACTGCCAAACCCCTTTGGTGCTATGGTAATCTCAAGCTTATCGCCCGGTACTATGTCATAATGTATAATAGCCGGTGTGTTATCTTTCGTGTTCTCTCGAATCAGTGGATCTTTTACCACAGATTTTCTTAGATATCCATCTGTGTACCCTCTTCTTACACCTTCATTGATTGCATCTGTCAATGCCATCCCTTCGACATGTAAATCCTGACCTACATTTACGAAGAAAACTGCCATTCCGGTATCCTGACAGATTGGAATCTGGTCCTCTGCTGCAATTTCCATATTTTCAATCAGCTGATTTAGAATCTGTTTGCCAAGGGCTCCATCCTCCTCTTCTGCCGCCTGTCTTAACTTTCTGTCCATATCCTCCGCCAGATACAAATTCGCCTGAATACACATATCCCGAACTGTATCTATAATGATATCCGTATTGATTGTTCTCATGTTCTCCCTTTCCTCTCTGTATGTTATATTGATATCTATACATTAAAAATTATTGTCCATACCTATGGTAACACAAAATAGGAAGAAACACTATTTATT
>CAMAMD010000130.1 GCA_945836785.1 uncultured Clostridium sp. | reverse complement strand
GGAATGTAAAGTTACCCGGTGTAATCTCATTTCTAAATGACTTACCAATCTGTCCGATACCAAACGGAATCTTCTTTCTGGAAGTTCTCTGCACATTCTTAAAGTTGACAAAAATACCCTGCGCAGTTTCCGGTCTCAAATAAAGTGTTGCAGCAGAATCCTCTGTAACACCCTGGAACGTCTTGAACATCAGGTTGAATTCTCTGATATCCGTAAAGTTATGCTTGCCACAGCTTGGGCAACAGATATGCTTTTCCTCAATATAATCAGCCATCTGATTCTTCGTCCATCCGTCAACACTGCCCTCTATCTCAATACCATTTTCCTGCATGTAATCCTCAATAACCTTATCTGCTCTGAATCTCTCATGGCACTCCTTACAATCCATCAGAGGATCCGAGAAACCTCCCACATGTCCTGACGCAACCCATGTCTGTGGGTTCATCAAAATCGCACAATCCACGCCTACATTATATGGATTCTCCTGAATGAATTTCTTCCACCATGCTTTTTTTACATTATTCTTGAATTCAACACCAAGGTTACCATAATCCCATGTATTGGCCAATCCGCCATAGATTTCTGAACCCGGGTAAATAAATCCTCTTGATTTTGCAAGTGCAACAATTTTCTCCATTGTCTTTTCCATTGTATTATTAACCTCTCTTCCTCCCGCACCGGTGTGTGTGGGATTATATAAAACAGTAATCATTTTACATATATTCTATTAATATTTCAAGCCAAAGAGGAAAGAATTTCCAAAGATTTGAAATTTCTGTCCACATATTGTTGTCTGAAATGGTCTGACACATAGTTAAGTTCCCTCTGTGCCTCATCTGTCAATGTAAATCCAAACAGTTTATTTACAGGCGTAGATAAGATATATTGAAGTGTATATACAAGCGTATCCGAAACTTTTCTCGTTACCTTGTATTTCAAGGCACATGAGGCACATAACAGACCGCCCTGTGCGGCATCAAAATATCCAACCTTTCTTTCATTGCATTTTACACATGTATAAGCATGTATTCCCTGTCCCTCAATATCCATCAACCGCATCTCATAAATATCCCGTATCAACTGGCACGAAAGCTTTCCCTGTACCAGTGCCTTGAGCGTGAAATACAGAAGATTGAGATGGTTTGTGCAAAAATCTCCCTCTCTGGTATAATATGACATAAATTCACAAAAATATGAGGCATAGCACATTTTTTCCATATCATATGCCAGCTCGGAAAAGTATTCATCAACATCCGCCTTGACAAGATTATAGGCATCTCTACCCGCAATCACGGTGAACTTTCCCATGACAAAGCTCTGGCTCGCCGCACGAAACATACTGTTTGGACGCCGTGCACCATTTGCAAAAATGGTAATTTTCCCCCGCTCTTTCGTTAGAACAACCAGCCTTTTGTCAAACTCTCCCACCAGAGCCGTATATAAAATTATTCCTGTCACAACCTGTTCTTCCTTCATAACAGCTCCTAAGCATTTGCAGAACAAACAACATCTCTTATTTATATTCTATCATCCGCGATAATGACTCATTCGCACACGAATTACTAAAATAATAACGGCAAGCAAAATTGCGGCTACAATAATCCATGTGGATACCGGTACTTCCGTAATATTATAGCAACGCATATTAATCCACATCTGATTAATATCCCTGTTGGCCTCATCATCAAAATACTGCATAATAGCACTTCTCAGTAAAACATCCTCCGGAGGATACTGTGCATAGAGCTGCCTGTTCATCTGATCGGCTGCTGCCGTTATCATATAATCCTCGTCCGTATTATCCCCACAGAAAAAGAAACCTAACGGATAACTGACGGTATCCTCCTCGTCCTCCTCAGCGCCATAGCACCAGTCCACATACTGATAAACCGTATTATCCTCACCACCGGATATAACAGATGTATACCCGATATAATACATATTTCTCACGGCATTATCCGGTCTTGAGAGATAGTTTACAAAAGCCTCTGCCGCATGCTGTTTTTCAGAATCTCCCGCAATACCGCTCTTTAACATAATCCAGCCGTCAAACCACAGATTTGTACATTCCTCAGGCACTGCAAAGCTCAGATAGAAATCATCCTCCTCAGCCTCATCCATCGCATAGACCGCATCTCCTGACCATTGATAATTGGCAACCACTTTTCCGCTTATCATATCCGCCTTACCGCTATCTGTCTCAAAGGAATACACATTATCCTGCATATCCTGCAATAAATCCTGAACCTCAGCAATGGTCTCCGGCGAAACGTCATTCATAACCTCTGCCAGCTTTTGTGCATAATTCGCATCATCCGTAAATTCCGAATCTGTCAACAAATCTGCCCGTAGAGCTCCCAGAGCCGCAAAGTAAGAATCTCTGACATTGTCCTTAATCGTCACCTGTCTTGCGAACTTACTGTTATTAAAAACCGCCCAGGTTCCTGCTTCCTCCTCCGTCATCTCCTCCGGATTGTACAGAACACCCGTCACACCCCACATGTAACCGGCTGCGTATTTACTCCAGCTCTCTCCGTCTATCTGGTTTTCATCAAAAGCATCCTGAATATAATCAGATACACCGCGAATATAATAGTTATATTCATTTTCCTCATCAAAAAAATCCTGTGAAAAAGGCTGAAGCTGCTGCTCTGCCATCAGTTTCATAATCATATAATCCGAAGGGCAGACCAGATCATACACGTCGCCAAGCGTCAACTGATTATAGAGATCCTCATTTGTTCCAAAGCAGGAATATTCCACTTCAACGTGCTTTCCGTAGGTTTCATAATACCATGCTTCAAAATCATCCACCAGTGAATTTTCACCAAATATTACGGTTCCATCCTCAAGCTCTATCGCCTCATCCTCATCCCATTCTCCGAGGTCAATATACTCCTCCCAGTTGCAGACCCGAAGTGTAATGACATCGTCATCCCCCTTTGCCATAATCCGCTCGGAATCCTGACCAAAGGATGTCACATTTGCACATACCAGACAAAAAGCAAGCAGACAGGTCATAAGGACTGCAGCAATTCTCTTCGCAAGTTTTTCTATTTTTTTATGTCTCATCTAGTTGCCACCTTCCTTCCCTCTGATTTCATAACTGCCTGTCTCGTATCCTGTTTTTTTACCATTCCTGCCTGTCAGATTCATAATCATAGATACCAACACAACCAGAATAAAAATGATGGTAGACAACGCCCACAATGCTGTTTTTATCTCTGTATGAGACCCCTTTGTCGCATTTACAACATATGTGCTTATTGTATCAAATGTTGCCGGTTTCGTATAACTTGCAATAAAATAATCATCCAACGACAGTGTAATCGCCATCACAAATCCTGACAAAATCCCGGGTGCAATCTGGGGAATAACCACTTTCCCCAATGCCTGAGCCGGAGAAGCCCCCAAATCAAGAGCAGCCTCATACAAGCTGCTATCCATTTGCTTTAACTTTGGCATAACCGCCAGATATACAAACGGTGCAGATAAAACAACGTGCCCTACCACCAGTGGAACATAAGTCTCCTTGCTGACACCACACACCACAATCAAAAGAATGCAAATGGAAAAACCTGTCACAACATCTGCATTGACCACAGGGACCTGATTCATCATACCGATTACATTAGATGACATCTTTTTAGAATAAAATGCACCTATTCCTCCCAATGTACCCAATAATGTTGCCAGCACCGCCGAGGTAACCGCCAAAAGAACAGTTCCCCAAATCATACCGGACAACTCCGGTTTTGTGAACAGCGTAATGTAATTTTCTATAGAAAATCCATGTATTGTCCCAATGTTTGCAGAATCTGTAAAGCTATACACCGCCAACACCAATATCGGTAAATACATCACTATCATCATGAGCCCTAAAAATGCATATCCAAATATTTTTTTCATTATAATACAGCACCTCCTCTGCTCGTTTCATCATCAGCATATCGGTTGGTCACCAGGGTAAATACCAATATAATGAGCAACAGGATCAATGCTATCATGGAACCATTATGCCAATCATAAGCCGAGAAGTAGCTTCCGATCAGACTTCCCATGATATATGTGCTGTTATAAAGCATATCAA
>CAMAMD010000129.1 GCA_945836785.1 uncultured Clostridium sp. | reverse complement strand
TGGAAATTTTAAGTTTCCGAAACACTGGTTTGACGATACGGTATCAATGCCATTTGAGAATATTTCGATAAAAGTGCCCGCATGTTATGAGAATGTAATCAAAATTATTTATGGTGAGAATTATATGATGCCTGTGCGATTCAATCAAAGCCATGAATATCCGTTTTATAAGGTGCAGCAGGAATTACTGGATGCCAATGGAATCTATATTTAAGGTACTGATATTAGAAAATGGATTTGAAAATGATTCATCAAGCAGGATAGGATGAAAGAAAATGAATATATTATTGGTCACAAATACAAAATATATGCCATATACCAAATTGCTGTTACATTCTCTGCTATCACAGCAAGGGGGGAATGTTTCTATCTATCTGTTTCATCGGGATCTGCAGGAGACGGATGCTCAGGAATTACAGGCGCTGGTGGGTGCATATCCGGCGAATGAGATAATGATTACAACGCTGACAAAAGAGCATATCGCCGGTTTGAAACCGACAGAAAAGCTGCCGATTGAAACGTATTTCCGTATCGTGGCAATTGATATGCTTCCGCAAGAAATCGATCGTATTTTGTATCTGGATGTGGATATGATCGTAAAAAAGCCCTTAGATGAACTATATCAAATGGATTTTGAAGGCAAGGCGGCAGTGGTCTGTCAGGACATTTATGGTTATATTTATGGTGCTTCGCAGGAGAGTGAACAAAGACTGGGATTGCGTGAGAAAGGAAGTTATTTTAATGCAGGTGTGATGCTGCTGAACTTAACAGTATTCCGCGAGCAAGCCCTTGCAAAAAAAACATTAGACTATATACATGAGAAGGAAGCCATGCTGAAATGGGAGGACCAGGATGCCTTAAATGCAGTGCTGGATGGAAACGTGAAGTTTGTGCCGTGGCACCTGTATGACTGTGTGCCTGCGCTTATGATTTGTTGTCAGCAGGAGATTGCAATGGGAATGATCCGACCGGTATATCGGAATGAAATTGAAGTAGTAAATGAGCATCCGGAGTTGTTTGCAGACATGACCCAGGCTATTTATGATGCAGCGCATATCATCCATTACCTGGGAGAGACAAAACCGGATCGCGAAGGTCGCCCAAATGCAGGATGTTATCAAATCTTTGATCAGGCGTTTTGGGAAACAAAATCACGTTTCATGCCGGAAGAAAAGGTCATTGGACGTTTGGTTTTCATGACAGGTGTGTACGACACGCTTGACATTTTTGCCTATGAATTGATGCGTGAGTTCAAACAAATCGGTTATGAAGTCATGGAGTTTGACTCCGGTGACATGCAGCGCAGCCTCGGAAAGCTTTCGGATTATATCAAAAAGCCCGTGACAGCTGTGATCACTTTCAATAACCTGGGCTTTAACATGGAGCTGGTGGAAGGAAAAAATATTTGGGATGAGCTGGGAATCTGGTGTATCAATATCCTGATGGATCACCCGTTTTGCCATAAGCCGGCATTGGATCAGGCACCTGCTCATGCGATCGTACTCTGTCCTGATAAAAATCATATGAATTATGTGACACGGTTTTATCCGCAGATCCCGATGGCCGGGTTTTTGCCGCATGCGGGGAAGGAAAAGACACAGGCGATAAAGCCGATCGCGGATCGTTCCATTGATGTCATTTATGCGGGTGGACTGTCACGGACATTTGCCTATGGCATGATGCCGGATTTTACGCAGTTTTCATTTGATGCAAAGCAGATCGCGGATACTGCGTTGGCAGATGTGATCGCACATCCGTATAAGACAAGTGAACAGGCAATCGAAGAAGCGCTGCTTGAATTCGGGATTCATCTGTCAGATGATGAACTGTGCGATTTTATTGAGAAGATCCATTACATAGATCTGCTGGCTGTATCACATTACAGGGAGGCAACCGTGCGTTCCTTGGTAGAGGCAGGAATTCATGTGACATTATATGGTACCGGCTGGGATGACTGTGAATGGTTGGACGCGCCGAATCTGCATTTTGGAGGCCGAATCTCTGCGGATGCAGTGATCGACCAGATGCTGGATGCTAAAATTGTGTTAAATACAATGACGTGGTTTAAAGACGGAACGCATGACCGGGTGTTTAATGGAATGTTGGCGGGAGCCGTTGCTGTGTCAGACAGTTCTATTTATATGAAAGAGGAATTCTGTGGAGATATTTCTGATCAGGAGGCGGAACTGCTGTTGTTCGAGTTGGATGAGATAGAGCGTTTGCCTGTTTTGATCAAAGAACTTTTGGCAGATCCTGACCGAATGCAGCAGATTGCTGATCGGGGCAGACAAAAAGCCCAAGCCCACCATACATGGAAGGCAAGAGCTTTGGAATTGCATGAAGATCTGTTATCACAGCTGTAATGGTTTGAATTATTTATTTTCATTTGATTTCGCTATATGAAAGTGCTACTTTTTGATTGATCAAGTTATCCATTTCTTCATCACTTAGTTTGGTTTGAAACTCTTTTTCTAAAACATCGCGCAAGGCATTTTTTTGTTTTTTATAAAATGGATAACCATGTCGCCAGGCGGGAGTTGGGGTCATATAGTTTGCCCCATATTCGGCTAAAAGTATTTCTTGATATTTTGCCGGCACCGGGATCATCATATCAAAAAAGGGCATCTCAATGCTTGAGTCATAGCAATCAAGTGATACCCGGTAATCACCGGCTAAAGCATAGGGGATCATGTGACAGATTCCATCTGAGTTAGAGGAATTCCCCCATGCGCTTAGCTTGTCGACGACTAGTTTTAGCTCATGCTGAAGGTTATTCGTACGCGTAATCTTTTCGCCCGACATTTTTTCAATAGAGTCAAGAAGATGCAAGACCTGAGTGTTAAGTGTTGAATCTGCGGGAATACTGGATGCTGCACTCATGACCAGCTGAATGCATTTATGTTGAATTGCTTCGCGCTCTTTGTCCTTCAAACAGTAATCTAACGGAAAAATGTCTATTCCTACGGCATAGGGGCAACCATGAAATTGCTCTAGAAATTGTTTATCAAAATTCATGTATTGTCCATTGTTTACGCGAGCAGTAGCATTAAGATGTGAGGTATCATTGTAAATGCTTTTAAGCATAAAGGGTGCCTGTAATTCGTTTGGGGCGATTTCGATAAAACGCATGAAATCTTCGCGTTTCATGCACAGATCGATATCATCATCCCAGGGAATAAATCCTTTGTGTCGGATGGTGCCGAGTAAGGTGCCGTAGTCAGCAAATAATGGTATATCATGCTTACGGCATACACGGATGACTTCGGACAGAACTTCCATTTCAGCAGCCCACGCACGTTTCATCATTTCTTCAATATAAAAGCCGTCATAAATTTGTGCTTTAAAAAAATCGTTAGAAAATTGCATATTAATTTTGTATCTCCCGTGTGATCAATCACTATATAGTATTCAATATTAAGTTTATGTGAAATAACTGTAAATGTCAAAATATTTATACTATATGATGGATTTTGGTGCAGGTGAATTACAACTGTACTGATTGAAATTACGTACCAATTCTGCAAATAGTTTCTTCCCGTACACGCACATCCTGCATCAGTATCCACACGCGCATCAGGCGTTCGGCCAGATAGCCATACAGTCGAGCCTGGAAGCTGTCATAGTTACTGATATCTGTGCGCCGCTCTATTTCTTCCAGCAGGGGAAAGAGCCATGTACAGTACTGATCAAAGAGCGTTTTTTTGCAGATCATCATATTGCCCAGATTCATGAGATTGCTGTTGGCAACCAGATCAAATGCATCTGCGTATTCCGGATACAGTTCGGCTAATGTCTGCCGGCAGATATCCCAGTCTTTCTGGAAATGGATACCGGCATAATGTTCTGCGATCGTGTGAGCCGGTGTCTTGGAGGAAGTTCCGATTATGAGATCGTAATCCTTGAGTATGGTCTCTATTTGTTCCTGTGATAAGAGTAGATCTTCTTTTACAAAGTATCGCCGGTAATGGCATAGACCGATGATATCACAATGGACGTTTTTCCACATCCAATAAATACCGGTTAATTCACAGTAACTGCTGTTTTTTTGTGAAATATGTTCACCGATATGATCGCCGATGTAACCCAGATCAGGCTTGTTTAT
>CAMAMD010000128.1 GCA_945836785.1 uncultured Clostridium sp. | reverse complement strand
TAATAAAAAAACGACAAAAATCTTTATAAAACAATATTGGCATACTAAAACAATCGGGTGTGTCGCATGAAGGCAGTCTGGCATATCTGTATGTATATGCAGGAAAACCTTTTGTGAACGCCAGCATTTAGCGAGATAGAAATGAACCCGGCAATACAATGCATGTGTGTAAATGGTATTGCCGGGTTTGTTTCTATTGAGCTTAGTACTGTTGCGTGAGCAACTGAACGAGAGTGTGTTTTTCGAAATAAACATACAGATATGCCAGACTGTTTTCATGCGACATACCCGATTGTTTTCACGCAACCACCTGTTTTATATCAAATGTTTCACCGGAAGATAGTCCACTACACCGTTCTTAAAGGCTGGAGTGCACTCACCGATGATAAGAGGGGTAAGATATGCAATCATTTCAGGGGTAACGTCGTTTCCTGCTTCATTAATCCATTCGCGTGGAACACTCTTGGCTTTATTTGCAATCATTGATACAGGAGCGAAACCTACATCACAACTATATGGATTGTCGCTTGTTCTGATAAGCGTTGTCATAAACCCTGTGTTTCCCTGTTCGGTTAGTGAAACAGCCTTCTGACCGAGAAGGAACGCCTCATTCAAGTCTGTCATAGAGGTCATATGTCCGGCACATCTCTGTAGGACATTGATTTCTACAGAACGAACCTTGATTCCAAGCTGCTCTTTAACCAGATATTCCAGATATTTTCCCGCTCCGCTTAACTGTGCGTGACCGAATTTGTCATCGGCTGCAGATGTAGCTGCCATATAATTGCCGTCTTTATCATGAATACCCTCGGATACAGCAATAATCACATTTTGATACTGTTCAATGGTCTGTTTGAGATCCCGTATAAAGCTTTGTGGATCAAAGTTCACCTCAGGGAGATAAATCAGATGTGGTGCAGGGCTGTGTTCAGTTCTTGCAAGAGCTGCGGCAGCGGTAAGCCATCCGGCATCTCTTCCCATAACTTCTACAATGGTGACACTGCTTAAATCATATATATATGTGTCATATGCGATTTCTCGTATACTGGATGCCACATATTTTGCTGCGGAACCGAAACCCGGAGTGTGGTCGGTCTCCACCAGATCGTTGTCGATGGTCTTCGGGACTCCGGCGATTCTGATGTCACTGCCGATGGATGCGGCATAGGAAGCCAGCTTGTCCACTGTGTCCATGGAATCGTTTCCGCCGATGTAGAAAAATGCTCCGATATTCATCTTTTCAAACACGGAAAAAATGCGTTCATAAATGTCTGCACCTTCCGGCATTGACGGAAGCTTAAAACGACAGGAACCCAAGTACATTGCCGGGGTATGTTTTAAACATTGTATAAAATCAGGTGTACAGGAAGAAAGGTCAAGAAAGTTATTTTTCAGTACACCTTGTATCCCATGTATGGAACCATATAATGTCTCATATTGATTACTGGCGATTACTCCGTCTATGACACCTGCCAATGATGCATTGATGGCAGCGGTGGGACCGCCTGACTGAGCAACAATACAGTTTTTTTTCATGATTATTACCTCTTTGGTTTTGTTATTATGATTAGAATAGCATACTGTACGGAAAATGGCTAGAAGAATTTCCGCTTATAGTTTTTTGCTATAAGCAATAATAGTTTTTATGAATTATCCATGAACCGCTTTTGATGATACAATAATTCCAATAAAAGGTTATTTGGAGGATAGTATGGGTAGAAGTATAAATACAAAATGTATACATTTAGAGGATGAGCAGGCTGATGGAAAGAATCATTATGGAGCAATCAGTTATCCGATTTATCAGACAGCGACTTATGCACATGAAGCAGTGGGCAAAAGTACAGGATATGATTACAGCAGATTGCAAAATCCCACGCGGGAGCACCTGGAAAAAATAATAGCTTCCCTTGAAAATGGCGTGGATGCACTGGCATTTAGTTCAGGAATGGCTGCGATTGCCACGCTGATGGAGCTGTTTCAACCGGGAGATCATTTGATTGTGGATGCCGATCTTTATGGGGGAAGTATAAGATTGTTTGATCATATTTCAAAGAAAAATGGTGTGACATTTACAAGCGTGGAATGTTACAGGGAAGATGTAAGAAAATATATCACTGCCCGGACAAAAGCAATCTATATTGAAACGCCGACAAATCCGATGATGAACGTAACGGATATTGCAGCTTTAAGTAAGGTTGCCAGAGAATATGACCTGTTGCTTATCGTAGATAATACCTTTCTGTCGCCATATTTTCAGAATCCGTTATCCCTTGGAGCGGATATTGTAGTACATAGTGGAACGAAGTATTTGAGCGGACATAATGATACGCTGTCAGGATTTTTAGTGACCTCGAGAGATGATGTCAGTGAACGTCTGCGGTTTATAATAAAAACCACCGGAGCAGGTCTGGCACCCTTCGACAGCTGGCTGATGATACGGGGAATTAAGACATTGGGAATCAGGATGGAAAGAGCACAGGAAAATACTACCCGAATTGCAGAATGGCTGGGACAGCAGAAAGCGGTCGTCAAAGTGATTTATCCGGGGCTGAAAACACATCCGGGTTATGAAGTAATGTGCAGGCAGAGCCGAGGTTTTGGTGCGATGCTTACATTTGAGGTGGAAAGCAGGGAGTTTGCATTATCCGTGCTGGAAAAAGTAAGACTGATTCAATTTGCCGAAAGTCTGGGAGGCGTGGAGACATTGATCACATATCCTGTTACGCAGACACATGCGGATGTGCCAAAGGATGTGCTTGAGAAAAATGGGATTACAGAACGTACACTCCGATTATCTGTAGGAGTAGAGGATATACAGGATCTGATTGATGAATTGGAGGATGTATTTCATAGAACAGAGGAGGAATTGTGCAATGGAACGCAATCTTGATTTTGATAGTGTTATTGACCGGAAAAATACGAATTGTTTAAAATATGATTTTGCAAAAAGGAGAGGAATGCCTGAGGATGTGTTGCCGTTATGGGTAGCAGATATGGATTTCAGAACTTCTTCCTATGTACAGGATGCATTGAACAGGCAGATTGAGCATGGGATATTTGGCTATAGTGAGGTACAGGATGTGTATTTTGAGGCCGTAAGAGGCTGGATGAAGAGACACTATGATTGGGAGGTTTCACCTAAATGGTTGATTAAGACGCCGGGTATTGTGTATGCACTGGCAATGGCGGTAAAGGCTTTTACGCAACCGGGGGACGGAGTTCTGATTCAGTTACCTGTTTACTATCCGTTTAGCGAGGTAATAGAGGATAACGGACGTGTGATGGTCAGTAATACATTGGTTTATGGGGAAGACAATAAATATCATATTGATTTTGATGATTTTGAGAGGAAGATAACGGAAGGAAATATTAAACTGTTTTTCCTTTGTAATCCGCATAATCCGGTTGGCAGGGTGTGGACGAAGGAGGAACTGATTCGCATGGGTGATATCTGTTATAAGCATCACGTGATTGTTGTGAGTGATGAGATTCATGCGGATTTCGTATTTCGCGGGAAACATGAGGTATTTGCCAATTTAAAGAAACAGTATGAAGAAATCACCATAACCTGTACTTCTCCGAGTAAGACGTTTAATCTGGCAGGGTTACAGATATCAAATATTTTCATTGCAAACCCACAGATAAAACGGGCCTTTCGCAAGCAGATAGATGCGAGTGGATACAGCCAGCTTAATGTCATGGGTTTGGTGGCATGTGAAGCGGCATATAGGGACGGCGATGAATGGTATCATGCAATGCACCGGTATGTTCGTGATAATATTACCTTTACAAAAGAGTATGTTGAGAAGAATTTGCCCGGTGTGACGATGGTAGATCACGAAGGGACATATCTTGTCTGGCTGGATTTCAGGGGCACGGGATTAAATGTGGAACAGCTCGATGATTTGATTATTCATAAAGCAAAGCTGTGGCTGGATAGTGGGAAAATATTCGGTGACAGCGGGAAAGGATTTCAGAGAATAAATGTGGCCTGCCCGAGGGTGGTGCTTGAAGATGCTTTATCAAGATTAAAAATTTTAGCAGACTCCGTAATATTCACATCTAATGTTTGCGGAGATTGATAGAATAACTGAGGAGCTCTCAGTGCGACTTTAACGAATGTTGATTTTTCTATGTT
>CAMAMD010000127.1 GCA_945836785.1 uncultured Clostridium sp. | reverse complement strand
GTTTTAAGGCAAGATAGTGCCATATATTTCGGTTGATTCTTCACAGATTCAACAGTATAATAAAACTAATATTTTTTATGTGAGGAAACAAAATGAGCACACTGGCTATCATAGCTGAATACAATCCTTTTCATAACGGTCATGCTTACCATCTGGCGGAAGCACGTCGCCTGACAGGGGCTGATTATACCATAGCACTCATGGGCGGTAATTTTTTGCAGCGTGGTGAACCTGCCATGTGGGATAAGTATACCAGAGCCAAAATGTGTACCAGATCAGGCATTGATCTCGCTTTGGAGCTGCCATTTGCATATGCTGCCGGAAGTGCCATGGACTTTGCATGCGGAGCGGTTCGAATTCTGGATGCTTTGCAGGTTGTTGACTATCTGTGTTTCGGTGCGGAGACCGAAGATATTTCATTTTTCGAACAGCTATCCGACATTGTCATCGAAGAACCGGCTCCTTATCAGGACAAACTGCGCTCCTATCTTGTCCAGGGCATGTCCTATCCTGCGGCAAGATGCCTTGCACTCGCTGCCTATATGAACAATCCTTCTTTCTCCGATACGCTCTCTTCTCCGAACAATATTCTGGCATTGGAATATATGTGTGCTTTAAAACGGACAGGTTCTTCCATAAAACCGATTCTGATACCGAGAAAAGATGCCGCTTACCACGACGACATGCTGAACAGGCATATCAGCTCTGCGACCGCAATCCGCCGTGCCTTATCCGAAACGCCGGATTCCCAGGGAGAAAAATCTACAACAGCTATAGCAGATGATATCCCAAACAGCAGCCTCGATATCATAAAACACACCTACGGGGTATCAGCCCCAATCTATCCCAATGATCTGACTCCATTTTTACAGACTGCAAGGCTTATATCCTGTGATTCCGCAGGCAACGAAATCTGTGATATGAACCGTGAACTCAACGACAGACTGCGGCATTTACCATCTTATTTAAAATTTACGGAAACATGCGGTTTATTAAAGACGAAAAACTACACTGCTACACGCATCAATCGTGCACTACTGCATCTGCTGTTACAGTACACGGAAGAAGACCGCAGCAACTTTATTCATTACGGATACGCCCAATATGCCAATATTTTGTCATTTCGTCGTGAGAGTAACACATTGCTGCGTGCAATTAACCAAAAAAGCCGTATTCCTCTTATCACAAAAAAAGCCGATTTTGCTTCATATATTAACCAATACTGCAGTTCTTTCGCTTCTGTCAATCCCGATACCGCAGCCCGTATGTGGGAGCTTGATACAAAAGCAACGGAATTATATAACTGCATGATATATAACCGCTATGGGTTTGAGAACACCAATGATTACACAACCATACTCCCAATTGTCTGACACAGCATATCTCTTTATCCGATCTCATACAATATATTAACTATCTGCAAGTATGTAGAACGGAGCTTTGCTATGTTCAGTCTCATTCTCTGCTTTTTTATTTTAGTCCTTTTCATATCAAACAGTGAAACAGTAATACATGGGGCCGAAACAGGTCTGATGCTCTGGTACAGAAACGTTATACCTGTATTGCTTCCATTTATGATACTGTCCAATATCATTGTTTCCAAAATAAAAAATATGTCATTGTCCAATCAAACAGGAAAAAAGACAGCTACATACAAGCTCGCTGTCGGCACCACATTTTTACTCGGCCTGTTCTGCGGATATCCGCTTGGTGCAAAAACAGCCTCTGATTTTGTACGCGAAGGCGTTTATTCTCCAAAACTCGGCAATATCATTTTACCCGTCTGCAATAATTCCAGTCCTATATTCATTGCAGGATATATCGTGCATACACTTCTCTCTGGCACTGTATCTTTTCCATTTGCCATGCTGATGATTTATACTCCTTATTTACTGTTTCTCACATTGGCTGTTGTCTGCCACCTCTGTTTCACACACCACAATCAGAGTATTCATTATGCCGAACCGGGAAAGTATGGGAATTTGTCAGATGGGAAAAATTTACGCAGAGAAAAGCAAAATACGACTTCTGCAACCTCCGCAGTCCATGACACGATGCTTGATTCCATCATTCAGATTACTTATGTCGGAATATATATTATGCTATGCTCTGTCATAATTGAATTTCTGTGCATATTACCGGGTATATCACCAATGCAAACAACGCTTTTATCCGGTATCACAGAAATAACAAACGGAACCTATCTGTTGGCCGTCTGTACACAATTTCGTGCAAAAATAAAGACAGCCCTGATTCTTGCCGTCACCTCCTTCGGCGGGATTTCTGCTATCCTGCAAACAAATAAGGTGATCAGCACTTCCGGGCTGTCTCTGCTATCCTATGTATGTGTCAAGATACTCTGTGCCACAGGCACCTATATCCTGACCATACTATTCATCTAAAAAATCATCATCGTCCTCAAATCCATCATCGTCAGTTTCTTCTTCGTCATCATAATCATCTTCAGCTCTTTCACCGTAAACATCAATGTCATCATCAACAGTTTCCGGTGCAGCTGCAGGTGCCATATCAGGTGCTGTGACCTGAACAGGTGCACTGACAGGACCATCTGAGAATGCACTGTCAAGCTCATCATCTTCCGGAGCATAAGACATATTGCTGCTTGCAGTCAGAAGATTAATATTAGCTTCCATCTCATTCATATTTGTCTCAATGACATAATTGTCATTTTCAAGAGATTCTATCAATGTTCTGTAATTTTCCTTCTCCATATCATGGATTCTGGTAAATATATCTTTCATCTCAGCCAATTTGTCTTTTGTATAATACATAGCACCAAGACGAATCTCATTTGCCTCCTCCGAAGCCTGATCTACAATCTGCTGTGCCTGATTTCTTGCCATCTCAAGTATTTCATTTGCTCTGATATTTGCAAGTTCAGTAATCTGGTGCTGATCTACAAGACGATTTGCTTCGTTGACCGACTCTGTGATAATCGCATCGGAACGTGTTCTTGCATCAGCAAGAATTGCTTCCTTGTTGCGCATAATCTTCTTGCAACGTTCAATCTCACTTGGTAATTTCAGTTTTAATTCCTGAATCATGGATTCAAGCTCGTCCTTGTGCACGATGATTTTATTCTGAGAGAGCGGCTGATATTTGCAGTTATCGATAAATATCTCAATCTGGTCAATCATTTCTTCAACGCCTTTTTTTCCCATGTTACAAATCCTCCTATAGTTGTTTCATCTTATCTATAAGCTTCGCGATTACACACTCCGGCACAAACTCCTTTAAGTCAACCCCGTATCTTGCATATTCCTTTACAATGCTGGAGCTTAAATACGAATACTCCAAACTGGTGGACAAAAAAACTGTATCCACGTCAGGTGCCACCATTCTGTTGCTCTGTGCCATCTGCATCTCCAAATCAAAATCCGTCAATGCACGTAATCCTCTGATAATGATATTGGTATGTTTCTGCTTCACAAAATCCACCAACAACCCATTAAAAGATTCCACAGATACATTAGGCAATCCCGACACTGTATCTTTCAGCATTTTAACACGTTCTTCCAAAGAAAACAATGGTGTTTTTGAAGTATTATTTAAAACACCGATTACAACCTGGTCAAACATAACCGCTGACCGCTTAATAATATCATAATGTCCAAGTGTAACCGGATCAAAGCTTCCCGGATATATAGCAATGCTCATTTCTAATCCCTTTTTCTGACAAACATATGCTTATTTGTCTTGTATTTTTTTTCTTTTATTATCTCAAACCCCAAGGTGTCCAGATAGTCAAAATCTTCATCGAGAGTTGCTTCTATAACAATCAATGTATCAGTTTTAAACGGTTTATCAGCCAGAATTTCCATAACATTTTTTTCAAATTCCCTGCCATACGGGGGATCCATAAAAATGACATCATAATCTATCTGTGTCAGTCCCGACACAAAACCGATTGCATCACATTTGTATACACCCGCTTTTTCCGTTAGTTTCGTGTGATTCAGATTATCTCTGATACAAGCAACAGCTTTTGGTGCTGTTTCCACAAATGTACAATATTCTGCCCCTCTGCTTAGTGCTTCGATTCCGATACCTCCACTTCCCGCAAACAAATCGAGAAATCTGGCATCACAGATATATCCTGTCAACATATTAAACAGAGTTTCCTTAATCCGATCTGTAGTTGGTCTCGT
>CAMAMD010000126.1 GCA_945836785.1 uncultured Clostridium sp. | reverse complement strand
TACTAAGGGTGAGCCTTATGGCTCGCCCTAAGGACCCGCGTTTCCAAAAGTCCTTGCATCCCCCTGCAATGTGTAGATGACGCGAGTTCGCTGGAGCGTGCACATGATATGGAGGCAGTGTAAAAGTAATGAAACTTCCCAAAACTGAAATAGTCCATTCAAAATAAGGTATAAAAGGGGAAGAACTGAACAAACCATAGCTTTCAAATAAATTAAAATAAACAACGAAAGTTATAAAAATATGATATGTAGTTGTATAATGAGAAATTATAAAAAAGGAGATAAAAAAATGGAATTAAATTCAAATCAGATTCAGGAGATTATACCACACAGATATCCGTTTCAGCTTGTGGACAGGATTACGGATTATGAGCCCGGAAAATGGGCGAAAGGAATCAAGTGTGTTTCTGTCAATGAGATGCAGTTTTGTGGACATTTTCCGCAACAGCATGTCATGCCGGGTGTGCTCGTCATAGAGGCATTGGCACAGGTCGGAGCGATTGCACTTCTTACGGAGGAGGAGAACAAAGGTAAAATTGCATTTTTCGGTGGAATCAAAAATGCAAGATTTAAGAAACAGATTATACCAGGTGATGTGATTGAGATGGAGTGTGAGCTGACAGAGCGGAAAGGACCGGTAGGTTACGGCAAGGCAACTGCCAGAGTAGATGGCAAGGTTGCTGTTGTTGCAGAACTTACATTTGCGGTTCAGCAGTAAGAGGGTTTGATTGTTATATGACTTATACGGATATTAAAACTGTGCTGTCCATAGCGGGAAGTGATTCATCAGGGGGTGCAGGGATTCAGGCAGATATCAAAACGATTCTTGCAAACGGTTGTTATGCCATGACTGCAATCACAGCACTTACAGCACAAAATACACAGGGCGTTTTCGGAATTGAAGAAACCAGTCCGGAATTCCTTGCATCACAGATAAAAGCGGTATTTGAGGATATTGTTCCGGATGCAGTAAAGATTGGTATGGTTTCTTCCGCTCCATTGATACAGATTATTGCCAGACAGTTAAAAAAATATCATGCCCAAAATGTTGTTCTTGATCCGGTTATGGTATCAACAAGCGGAAGTCGCCTTTTGACGGAGGATGCGATTTCGGTTCTCACAGAAGAATTGTTTCCTCTGGCTACGCTTATCACACCGAATATACCGGAGGCGGAGCTGCTTTGTGGATGTACCATAGAAAATGCGGCTGATATGGAGCATGCAGGACGTTTGCTGTCAGATAAATATCATGTTTCCGTTTTGCTGAAAGGGGGACATAGCATTCATGATGCAAATGATTTCCTGATTTGGGACGGAGGGGAACGGTGGATATATGGTGAACGAATCGAGAATCCGAATACCCATGGAACCGGATGTACATTGTCTTCTGCTATTGCATCAAATCTTGCAAAGGGGTATAGTGTACCTGATAGCGTCAGAAATGCGAAGGAATATCTTATCGGAGCCTTATCTCACGGTATCAATCTTGGAAAGGAAAGAGGGCCTTTGAATCATGGATGGAAATATGTTTGAAAATATAATAGCAACTGTACATGAGCGCATGCCTTTGGTTCATAATATCACAAATTATGTGACTGTAAATGATTGTGCAAATGTACTCCTCGCCTGTGGTGGGGCTCCTATTATGGCAGATGATGAGCATGAAGTGGAGGAGATTACGACCATATGCGATGCATTGAATATCAACATAGGAACGTTGAATACCAGGACGATATCCTCGATGTTCCTTGCGGGAAGAAAGTCAAACGAATTGGGACATCCGATTGTGCTTGATCCGGTAGGGGCAGGTGCATCGAAGCTTCGTACAGAGACTGCCATGAATTTAGTAAACGAGTTAAAGTTATCTGTCATAAAAGGAAATGTTTCAGAGATTAAAACAATCTATGCCGGTTGTGGAAATACGAAGGGCGTGGATGCGGATGAAAAAGACAGTATCTGTGTTGATAATATTATGGTAAATGCCGAAATGGCAAAGGAACTCAGCCACAGAACAGGTGCTATCATCATTATAACAGGTGCAATTGACATTATAGCTGACAGTGAAAATGCTTATGCTGTATATAACGGACATGCAAGTATGTCCAAGGTGTCAGGTACAGGCTGTATGCTCTCTGCAATGCTTGCGGCCTATATATCAGCCAATCCTGATCGTAAACTTGAGGCGGCACTTGCTGCGGTAGCGGCTATGGGTATCGCCGGTGAAAGAGCTGCGAATAATGCAATCAAGGCTGATGCAGGAAACGGAAGCCTCAGAACATATATCATTGACGAAATTTATAAGTTGACAGATGATATTCTGCAGGATGCCATACGTTATGAAAAACTGGACGAAAAGACGGGCAACAGGGATTGGAGAAAAAAACTGCTTGCAAATTCCATGCGTGTATATGCTGTGACAGACAGAAGCTGGCTTCGTGGGGAAACACTGTATCAACAGGTTGAGAAAGCATTGAAAGGTGGAGCAACCTTTATTCAGCTTCGCGAAAAAAATATGGATAACGAAGAATTTCTTGCTACAGCTATGGAGATTAAGGAACTGACAGATAGATATAACGTGCCGTTTGTCATTAACGATAATGTGAATGTGGCTATCCGTTGTGGAGCTGACGGCGTTCATGTTGGACAACATGATATGGAGGCAGGTAATGTAAGAAAACTGCTGGGTAATGATAAGATAATCGGTGTGTCAGCGCATAATGTTGAGGAAGCACTTGCGGCAGAACGCTGTGGGGCGGATTATCTGGGCGTTGGTGCAGTATTTTCGACCACAACAAAGGAGGATGCAGAAAATGTATCCTATGAAACCCTGTCTGAGATATGTGAGGCTGTTCATATCCCTGTTGTTGCAATCGGAGGAATAACGGCAGAAAATATTATCTCGTTAAAAGGAAGCGGAATAAGTGGTGTTGCTGTTGTATCAGCTATATTTGGAGCAGAGGATATCACGATGGCGGCTAAAAAAATAGAAAGTGCTGTTGAAGTGATGCTTGAACAGGCATAGAACGACAGAGAGGATGTATATGCAGAAAAAACTTCAATCTCTTTTAAAAGGGAAAAAAGGTGTTATTTTCGATATGGACGGAACTATGCTTGATAGCATGGATATGTGGGGAAATCTTGATATACAGTATATGAATGGTCTTGGGATAGAGCCGGAACCGGATTTCCACCGCATAGTCAGCACCATGACGCTTCCGATGGCGGCGGAATATATATGCGGAAAGTATTCTTTGCCATATACGCCGGAGGAGGTCGTAGAGCAGTTTACCGAACTGGTAGACGAATATTACCGCTACAGACTCCCTGTTAAAACGGGGATTCCGGGACTTGTGAAGGAAATGGCCGAGGCAGGAATCAGAATGGCGGTTGCCACAGCCAATGAATATGATATGAGTAAGGTTGCATTGGAAAGAAATGGCATCATGCCTTATATTATGGGATTGGTGACCTGTACTATGGCCGGTGCCAGTAAGGAAAGCCCCGCAGTTTATCTAAAGGCATGCGAAATAATGGATGTAACCGTGGAAGAATGTGTTGTATTCGAGGATTCCTTATATGCCATACGAACAGCAAAGGAAGCTGGATTTTGTGTGGTGGGCGTTTATGATAATGCGGAGAAAGAAAATTGGGATGCAATTTGTAAGATTACAGATGATCAGGTGGTGTTGGATTAAATGGCAAACAAAAAACATAAGCAGGTGCAGTCTAGCTGTGATACCTGTGCCTATTTAATATATGATGAAGAATATGAGGAATATGTGTGTGATGTCAGTCTGGATGAGGATGATGTATCCCGGCTTATGTCTGACAGTCATTACAGCTGTCCGTTTTATAAATATGGGGACGAATACAGTGTTGTACGCAAGCAGATGTAAACATGACTATGATGATTGACAGGACGGAGAAATAACATGAAGAATAATATTGTTTTAATTGGAATGCCGGGGGTGGGTAAGAGTACAGTGGGTGTGTTACTTGCAAAGGCGATGAATTACGACTTTTTAGATACGGATCTTATCATACAAAACAGAAACGGAAAGAAATTGTATGAAATTATAAATGACAGGGGAATCGATTATTTTCTGTAAATTGAAAATGATACGCGTCAGTCGGTGGAAACTGCAAACTGTATTATTGCAACCGGAGGAAGTGCAGTGTTT
>CAMAMD010000125.1 GCA_945836785.1 uncultured Clostridium sp. | reverse complement strand
GCTGTACTGTCACATCGCCTGCATGAAGCATATCAAAGACATCTGATCAGAAGTACATGGAAGGATAAGCGAAGACCTGTCCTGGTAAATAACTGGGAGGCAACCTATTTTGATTTTAACGCCGATAAGTTGCTTGCTATTGCAAAAGAGGCAGCAGATATGGAGCTTGATATGCTGGTTCTTGATGATGGATGGTTTGGTAAGCGTGACAGTGATACATCAGGTTTGGGTGACTGGTATGTAAATGAGGACAAGCTGGGTTGTTCATTGAAAGAGCTGGTAGATAAAATAAATGATATGGGTCTTATGTTTGGTATCTGGTTTGAACCGGAGATGATATCAGAGGATAGTGATTTGTATAGAGAACACCCTGATTGGGCTATGGTTGTTCCGGGAAGAGCGCCAATCAGAAGCCGTTCACAGCTGTTGCTTGACATGAGCAGACCAGAGGTAATCGAATATGTAAAAGACAGATTGTTCTCAATAATGGATTCGGCAAATATCAAATATATAAAATGGGACATGAACCGTTCTATGGCTGCTGCTTATAGTGCAGCATTGCCTGCTGAGCGGCAGGGTGAGATTCGGCATAGATATGTGCTTGGACTCTATGAAGTTCTTGAAGCATTGCTTGAAAGATACCCGGATCTTCTTCTTGAAGGCTGCAGTGGTGGCGGTGGAAGATTTGATGCAGGCATGCTTTATTATGCACCTCAGATATGGTGCAGCGATAATACCGATGCAATTGAACGTCTTCGTATACAATACGGAACGTCCTTTGGCTATCCTATGTCTTCTGTATCTGCACATGTATCTGTGTGCCCGAATCATCAGAACGGCAGGGTAACACCGTTCAAGACCCGGGGCATCTGTGCAATGCAGGGAACTTTTGGCTACGAGCTTGATTTGAGCCGGATGACAGATGAAGAAAAGGAGCTTGCAAGGGAGCAGGTAAAAACATTTAAAAAGCATTACAGACTGTTTCAGTTTGGAGATTATTATCGTCTGACATCACCATTTAATAATCACGATTTTACTGCATGGGAATATGCTGACAAAAATAAGACAGAGGCATATATCGGAGTGGTATTTACTGATATGCATGGAAATCCGGCTCCAAATATAGTGCGTTTTAATGGACTCGAGCCCGGATATTGTTATAAGCTGTATAAAGATAATGAAAATATAGGTGAATACACCGGAGCGGCCTTGATGAATGGCGGTATTGTTCTTCCTGTTCCGACGGAGAACTATGATTCATGTCAATATTATGCAGTGGTTGATAAGTAATATGTGTTAATGACTCCCGTAGTCTTTTGTTAAGACTACGGGATTTTTTGTGTGTAAAAACGTCCTAATCTGTGCAAAATGAAGATAAGTATATTGATTAAAATTGGATTCCGCATGATTTAATTTTCAGATTCCGGGCGGAATCATGGGAGGGTAAATTATGAATTCATTATGGACAGAGCATGTGGAATTGCCACATTTTCAAAGCCTTGAGGGGAACCTCAAGACAGATGTTTTGATTATCGGAGGCGGAATGGCAGGAATCCTGTGTGCATATATGTTGGAACAAAATGGTGTGGATTATGCCCTGGTTGAGGGGAAAAATATTGCTTCAGGTATAACAAAGAATACAACAGCTAAAATTACTGCCCAACATGGACTGATTTATCAGAAACTTCTTAAAAGTGTAGGCATAGAGAAAGCACGGATGTATCTGGAAGCAAATCAGCATGCAGTGGAGAGATATGCAGAACTATGTCAGAGCATAGATTGTGATTTTGAGAGAAAGACTGCATGTGTATATTCTCTTGATAATAGAAAAAAGATTGAGAAAGAGGCAGATGCATTATATCGGTTAGGGTGTCGTCCAGTTTTTTCTGACACCTGTGAATTGCCATTTCCGGTAGCCGGGGTTGTCGGATTGGAACATCAGGCACAGTTTCATCCACTGAAGTTTCTTGCGGGGATTGTAGAGGGATTAAACATATATGAGAATACTTTTGTGCGTGAATTTGCCGAAAATCTTGCGGTGACAGACAAGGGTGAGATTTCCTATAGGAAACTTATATTCGCAACGCATTTTCCGATAGATAATAAACATGGAATGTATTTTCTTAAAATGTATCAGCATCGTTCCTATGTGCTTGCACTGGAGAATGCACCGCAATACGAAGCAATGTATGTCTCCGATAAAAAGAAAGGGATGTCTTTTCGAAATTATAAAGATTATCTGCTTATCGGCGGTGGAGCTCACAGAACCGGTAAAAAGGGTGGAAACTGGCAGGAACTGCGTGCGTTTACAGATGTATATTACCCGGATGCTGTTGAGGCATATTGCTGGGCCACGCAGGATTGCATGAGCCTGGATGGCATACCGTATATCGGCAGATATTCAAAAGGATTGCAGGATTGTTATGTGGCAACGGGTTTTAATAAATGGGGTATGACTTCATCTATGGTCGCGGCCGGGATATTGACTGATATGGTTATGGAAAAGGAAAATCCATATGCAGAGGTTTTCAACCCATCCAGAAATATGCTGAAACCGCAGCTTTTGTTCAATGGTTGTGAGGCGACGGTGAATCTGCTTACGATATCGGGAAAACGTTGCCCGCACGTTGGGTGTGCATTAAAATGGAATCCTGTTGAACATTCCTGGGATTGCCCGTGTCATGGTTCACGGTTTGATATGAATGGCAAGGTACTGGACAATCCTGCCAACGGAGATTTGAAGAATAAATAATATTCACATGGGAAGCACCCTCCAAATATAAATGAAGTTCTGGCTAGAATCATTAAGGACGAGGAATATCATATTATGATGCTTCGTTCTTTGCTGGGGGAATTGTAGATATATTTTTTTGCTGGGGAATAGACTTTTGATGCAAAAAATATGCATTTGATATCTATAATATAAATGTAAAAATAAGATGTGCGATACTGCTATATGGGCGGAGGAAAAAGGGATGTACAAAACGAAAAAACTATGTGCACTGGTGATGATATTGATCTTAATAATAGTTGTATCAGGCTGTGATAAGGAAAAAAAGATTGATTATGTAGAAAATAGTAATCTGGCGTCGGATACAGACGGAACGAAAGGAGAAGAAACAGAAATAGGAACAGAAACGATGTCCGATTCGCTTGCGGAACAGATTAGTGCGCCGGAACGCTGGGATGGGGAATATGAAGGAAATGACGCGGGAATGACTGGGATAGATGTGTTAGCTGAAGTGAATCTGGATGGAATCACTGGAGTAAATGTGTATCATGCGAAAGGTATAAAACTTACTGATACCTACAAGCAAAACTTTGTAGAAGCGTTGAGTGAGGGGATTGTATATCAGTATGATGAGGAGATGAGACCTAAAGATTATTGGAATTCTTTTATTACATATCAGGAGAATGAAATAGCATCTGCTGAAGATGGAATGAGCAGTAATCCGGAGGCGTATGATGATTATTATATTGACGGACTGTATGCAACATTGAGAGAATATCAGGAGAAGTATGAGGCGGCACCAGATGACTATGTGATTGCAGAGGATTACAGTGGGAATGAATACAAAATAACTTACTTGGGCATGGATTATTGCCTCAGCTTTGGGTGTGATGATGAGGGATATCTGACATCGGTTGACTTGGAGATACTTGATTTTGGCCAGTTAATTGGAGCTGATAGTGACACGAAGAAGATAAGTATTATGTGGGAGAATACGAATGGTTTCAAGTATAATACAAAAGATTTTGAATATCAGCCAGATAATAATGAATATGTCAGGGAGCAATCACAGATTGAACAGGAGGCTCAGACATTTTTGAATCGACTCGGTATACATGGTTTTGAGATGGTTCGAAATTGTAATATAAATTTTTATACCGGCTTTTATGAAAAACAGGAAAGTAGCAGGTTAGATGGTTGCGGGATTGTTTTATTTAAAGACATGGATGGTGTATATCTTTGTGCAGAGGAATATGAACCGGAGATAAGTTATTTTTCGGATGATGAAGCGTCGTATATGGAATCTAATCGGGACAGGCTGGAGCAGATTACACTTGAAATCAATGATTCCGGCGTGTTTGGTATGCATTATTCTTTTCCTATGGAATGGGAATTGCAGATGGAGAATGTGCAGATACTTTCGTTTGATGCAATTCAGGATTATTTGATTC
>CAMAMD010000124.1 GCA_945836785.1 uncultured Clostridium sp. | reverse complement strand
CATTATATACCATCTTTTGGACACTTGCGTTATGATTTGCTCCAAAATATTGTAGATAATCCGGAATACAAGAAGTTGGCAATTGACATTCTGAGACAGTTTGACGGTTCCATCGCAGATATTTGTTATACAAAAGCAGATGATGGGACATATTTGGAGTCTATTATCACCAAGGATGGCGTAAACATGCCTTTTTCTGTTTATGGTGATGGCATTAAGAAAATATTGTATATTCTTAATAAATTGTTTGATGCTACAGATTCAGTATTATTGATTGACGAGATAGAAACCGGGTTACACAAAAAATATTATGATATATTGTTTCCGGTTGTGTTTGCGCTGGCAAATAAGCTGAATGTTCAGCTATTTATCGCAACACATAGTATTGAGGCGATTGATGCAATTTTAAGGTATGGTAATTACGAAAATAATGACGGTAATAATGATCCAATAAAGGTCATTACATTAAAAAAGGTTGTGGAAAATGATGGTAGTAACGTAGTGGCCAGAAATGTTACAGGAAAATATGTATATGAGAACAGAAAAGTATTTGAATTCGAGGTGCGCCTATGATGACAGAATTAGTACTTGTAGAAGGCGTGTCAGATGTACAATTGATAAGTTATTATTTACAAAATGTGTATGGCTGGAGTCATGAAAGAGATAATATGCTTGGAATTGAGCCACTTGATGAGCACGAACATATCGAGAATCTTTCAAAAAATGGAAATCAGCTTGTTTTGTGTGGCGTAGGTGGTAATGGTAAATTTACACACTTCGTGGCCCGGCATCGTGTAAATGATATGATAGTTGAGCAGGATATATCTTCGTTAATGGTTGTTACAGATCGGGATGAAGCATCGGATGCGAATATCAGAAGAGTAATTAATGATGCACTTGAGAAGGTGTCAGTTAATGCCAATCAGTGGAAGGATAATGTGATAGAAGATTCATTTGGACAGACGAAGCATATAAATACATATCTCTTAGTTATTCCGGTGCATGAAAACGGTGCATTGGAAAGGGTAATTATTAATGCACTGAATGACATGCCCGGGGAAACTGCGTTGATTCAGGAAGTGGTGCATTTTATTGAGTTTTTAAAAACGGGCCTGGTTCCGGATTTAAATCAGATGAATAAAGCCAATAAAGCTACGGTAGGAACTTTTTTCAGTGTTCGATATCCTAAAGATGCAATGAGAAAGTTTGGTGTTGTTATATCTAAAATTGATTGGTCAGAATCTACATCTTTAAAACAATTGTTTTTACCATTTCAGTATTTGGGAGAGGAAAAACCAATTGGGAATTAGAAACGTATCTTGTGCCTATTCAATATCGAAAAGAGATAATAAGAAGAATTTGCAAAAATATGTAGTTTCCTTTACAAATACCCATAAAAAAGATAAAATAAAAACAACTAAATTCTACATTTATATATCAGAAAAGAGGAAAATTATGATACCATATGGAAGACAATCTATAAATGATGATGATATTCAGGCCGTGGTGGATGTATTGAAGTCAGATTATCTTACTACCGGTCCTAAGGCAGAAGAATTTGGAAAGAAAGTGGCAGAATACACGGGAGCCAAATACGGAGTGGCCATTGCCAATGGTACTGCAGCTCTGCATGCGGCCTGCTTTGCAGCAGGAATCAAGGAGGGGGACGAGGTTATTACTACGCCTATTACCTTTGCGGCATCCTCTAACTGTGCACTATATATGGGGGCTAAGCCTGTTTTTGCAGATATAGACCCCCTTACTTACAATATATCGCCGGAGGCTGTGGAAAGAGCTATAACTCCTAAGACAAAGGCTATTATACCGGTTCATTATACGGGACAGCCCTGTGATATGGATGCCATAGAAGATATAGCAAAAAGGCATAATTTAACAGTAATACAGGACGCTGCCCACGCTCTGGGAGCGGATTATAAAGGGAAGAAAATAGGAAGCTTTGGAGATATGACTACTTTCAGTTTTCATCCTGTCAAACATATTACCACCGGTGAGGGTGGTATGATTATGACTAATGATGACGAGTTGTATAAAAAGTTAGTTCTTTTTAGAAGTCATGGTATAACCAGAAATGAAGGTCTTATGACAAAAAATGAAGGAGACTGGTATTATGAGCAGCTTGCTCTGGGATATAATTATCGCATAACTGATATACAGTGTGCTTTGGGCATATCCCAGCTTAAGAGGCTGGATGCATTTGTTGCCAGAAGAAGAGAACTGGTAGACAGATATAACAAGGCCTTTGCAGATATAGATGAAATAGGCACACCATTTATGAAGGAGGGCTGCAACAGCAGCTGGCATCTCTATGTGATTAAGGTAGAGGAGAGGGACCGTGTGTTTGCTGCTTTGAGAGAAGCGGGTATTAATGTGAATGTTCACTACATACCGGTGTATATGCATCCATATTATAGACAGAACGGATATAAGGATGTATGCTGTAAAAACGCTGAGGAGCTTTACAAGAGAATCATCAGTCTTCCACTGTATCCTGATTTGACTGATGAGGAGCAGGACTATGTTATAGAAAAGGTAATAGAGACAGTAAAGGGTTAAGGGAAAATATGAGAATATTAAATACATATCCTGCCGCAGATGGATATCATATGCCGGCAGAATACGAACCACATGAGGGATGCATTATTATATGGCCGGAGAGAGCTGATTCATGGCAGTATGGAGCAGTAGCTGCCAGAAAAGCCTTTGTGAAGGTGGCATCTGCCATAGCTAAATCGGAGAAAGTAATAGTGTGCGCAAGCGAAGCACAGTATGATACAGCCAGAGAAATGCTGCCTGATAATATACGTGTGGTGGAAATGAGCAGCAATGATTCCTGGGCAAGGGATTATATGCCTACATTTGTAATTGATAAGGATGGAAATAAAAGGGGTATCGACTGGGGCTTCAATGCATGGGGAGGTCTGGTGGATGGACTTTATTTTCCATGGGATAAAGATAATAAGATGGCCCGGAAGATGTGTGATATGCTGGATATAGATGTGTATGATGCCAGAGACTTTATATTGGAAGGCGGCTCCATCCATGTGGATGGAGAAGGCACAGCTATGGTAACAGAGAGCTGTCTGTTAAGCAGGGGAAGAAATCCTCAGCTTACAAAAGAAGAGATAGAAGAAAAGCTAAAAAAATATCTGGGAGTCACCAAGGTTTTGTGGTTGCCATACGGTATTTATAATGATGAAACTAATGAACATATAGACAATATCTGTGCTTTTGCAGCACCCGGCAAGGTGGTTCTGGCCTGGACAGATGATAAAGATGACCCTCAGTATCCTATGTCTAAGGCAGATTTGGATTACCTGAACAGTGTAACGGATGCTAAAGGCAGAAAAATAGAGGTGGTAAAACTTCCGCTTCCAAATCCGGTATATATATCTGAGGATGAAAGAGAAGGACTTCTTCATATGGATATGGAACCTACGAGACAGGAAAATGAGAGATTGGCTGCGTCCTATGTTAATTTTTATATATCTAATGGAGCAGTTATTATGCCGGGCTTTAATGATGGCAATGATGCAAGGGCAAAGGAGATATTAGCAGAATTATTTCCTGACAGAGAAGTTATACAGATATATGCCAGGGATATCCTCATAGGAGGAGGCAATATTCACTGTATAACACAGCAAATAGTACGGTAGGGGGGACATATAATGAGAAAAGTGAAGATAGCTGCCATACAGATGAGGTGCTGTTATGAAGAAAATGTAGTGGGAAAGGTATTGGCAGATAAGGACAGCATAAATAAAAACATTGAGGCTAATATAGCCAATGCAGAGAGACTGGTGAGAGAGGCAGCAGGTGAAGGGGCACAGGTAATACTTTTGCCGGAGCTTTTTGAAATGCCTTATTTTTGCCAGGAGAAAAACTATGATTACTATAATCTGGCTACTACTTTAGAGGAAAACAGAGCTGTAAATCATTTTAAAAAAGTAGCTAAAGAACTTAAAGTGGTAATGCCAATAAGCTTTTATGAAAGATTTAATAATGAATTTTACAATACCATTGCCATGCTGGATGCCACAGGTGAGGTATTGGGAATATACAGAAAAACTCATATTCCGGATGATCATTTTTATCAGGAGAAATTTTATTTCACCCCGGGGAATACAGGGTTTAAGGTCTGGGATACAGCCTATGGAAGAATAGGCGTAGGTATAT
>CAMAMD010000123.1 GCA_945836785.1 uncultured Clostridium sp. | reverse complement strand
CACCTCCGCATCCTCACGCACAATTTCAACCATATCCTCTATATCACGCAAAACACTGTTCACCGCATTACTTTTGTCTGTTTTTTCAAGATAGCAAAGTAATTCCTGAAGCTCATTCGCATTCTCCTTTCATGCATAAAGGACAAGCGAATCTATTCCGACCTCTCCGCTTATCCTCCTCATATTAAGTTATTTATACGGGGATTGATAACCGAATTGGTTTGAACATTTCCCAGATATATAAATGATTATATCAATGAATTGTTATACTGTCAATTTCTTTTTATTTCAAATACATGCTGTACGCATAACACAAACATGATACTTGAATTTTGAAGTTTTGAATATATAATATAAGCGAACAGATATACAAATATGATACAAAACTATGATAGTGTGTGTTTTGAAAATAAAAATTGTTTAATATATATGCAAAGACACACAACCATTATTATAGAAAAGAGGGAAATTTCATGAAGCAACATATCAATTTTAAACGAACCGGTCTAACCGTGCTGACGCTTTCCATGCTCGCCGTTTCCTTTTCGGGATGCGGAAAAGACAAAGAAGATCAGCTGGTTGAAATGCGTACAGAAAGTACAACTGCCACTCTTGCGGATGCTACCACGGAATCTACGACCGAAGAAGTTACTACGCAATCAGATACAACTGCTGAAACCACATCGGAAAACATAACAGATTCCTCGTCACAAAATACAAGCTCACAGAATACCAATGCATATAAATCCATTTTGGATCAATATCACACTGCTCTGTCAGAAAACTGGGATTTCGAGACACTCACAAATAATAACCTGAATTACATGTGCGCATTTTATAACGGAACCGGTCTTCAGGACATTGGATACGCATTTTATGATATTGATGGAGATGGTGCAGACGAACTTTTGATTGGTCTGGTATCTCAGGAGAATCGTGGTGGAGACGTGTTTGATATCTATACATTAACAGACGGAAAACCTGTTCTTCTTGCCCAAAGCGGTGAACGCGACATGTACACGCTATGTCAAAACGGCATGATAAGCGAAGCTGCATCAAACAGTGCTGCAAATTCATTTTCTATATTTTACGAATACAAAACAGGCACAACCAAACTCAGTCTGGTTGAAGCAGTGGTTGTTGACGGAAATTTAAATCCTGACAACCCATATTTTTATACTACTACGGATGCAGCAGACACATCTGCATATACCTCCATAACCGAGAGCGATGGTGACGAAATCATAAGCAAATATACAGCAGTTAAGATTTCATTTACGCCATTTGAACATTACTAATTAACATTATACCCAAGATCAAAGCAAAACAATGACGGACCGCCGTATAAATAAAGATAGCAGGTGTATTTTAGGAAAACCATTTGTGAACGTCGGTACTTAGCGAAGTATTTTTGAGCTTAGTACCGCTACGTGAGCAACTGAGCGAAAGCGTGTTTTCCGTAATACACCTGCTATCTTTATCTATACGGCGGTCCGTCATTGTTTCATATTTATCTTGTTATTTTTTTGTCATTTGCAATCTTAACATTGCACGTTTGAGTGCCAGCTCTGCACGATTTAAATCCTGAGAATCGTCATGAATTCGTCTTTCGGCACGAATTTTAGCCTCCTCTGCACGATGAACATCAATCTCCTCAGGCCACTCAACACTCTCTGCCAATATCGTTACAGAATCGCCCAGAATTTCAGCAAACCCTGAGTGAAGTGCCGCCTCCTTCTCGCCCGACTGCTCCTTAAGTTTAAGTACACCCGGTGCGATAACCACAGTTGTAGGTATATGCTTCGGATATATTCCGATGATGCCCTCGATGGTATTGAACTCCATAAAGGATACATCACCCTCGTAAAACACTCTATCCGGGGCAATAATCTTAACCATCATAGTATTATCTGCCATGCATACCCTCCCTGCTACTTACACTTCGCAACAACATCCTCGATACTTCCCGCATTCAGGAAATAGCTCTCAGGAACATCATCATGCTTACCTTCCAGAATCTCTTTGAAACTCTGAATTGTATCTGTAAGCGTAACATACTTGCCCGGAAGTCCTGTAAACTGTTCTGCAACATGGAACGGCTGAGAAAGGAATTTCTGCACCTTACGTGCTCTGGCTACGACAATCTTATCCTCCTCTGACAACTCGTCCATACCAAGAATTGCAATGATATCCTGCAGCTCTTTATATTTCTGAAGAATCTCCTGAACACCTCTGGCTACTTTATAATGCTCCTCGCCCACAATTCTCGGATCCAATATCCTTGACGTTGACTCCAATGGATCTACAGCCGGATAAATACCCAGCTCTACAATCGCACGAGATAACACGGTAGTTGCATCAAGATGTGCAAATGTGGTTGCCGGTGCCGGATCTGTCAAATCATCCGCAGGAACATAAACAGCCTGTACAGATGTGATAGAACCATTCTTTGTGGAAGTAATTCTCTCCTGCAATGCACCCATCTCTGTCTGCAGTGTAGGCTGATAACCAACCGCTGACGGCACACGTCCAAGAAGTGCCGAAACCTCGGAACCAGCCTGTGTAAATCTGAAAATATTATCAATGAAAAGCAGGACGTCCTTTCCAACATTATCTCTGAAATACTCTGCCATGGTAAGACCGGTAAGACCGACTCTCATTCTTGCTCCAGGTGGCTCATTCATCTGACCAAACACCATGGTTGTCTTATTGATAACACCAGACTCAATCATTTCATAATACAGATCGTTTCCTTCTCTTGTTCTCTCTCCAACACCTGTAAATACAGAATATCCGCCATGCTCCGTTGCGATATTCGTAATCAACTCCTGAATCAGGACTGTCTTACCAACTCCGGCTCCGCCGAACAGACCGATCTTACCACCTTTCTGGTATGGGCAAAGAAGATCTACAACCTTGATACCAGTCTCAAGAATCTCTGTATCGGTGGCCTGCTCCTTAAATTCAGGGGCCTTTCTGTGAATTGGAAGATATGTGTCTACTTCAGGTGCCGGCTTATTATCAATAGGCTGCCCCAGCACATTGAACATACGTCCAAGTGTGGCTTCACCGACAGGTACGGTAATCGGCGCACCCGTTCCAACGGCCTCCATACCTCTTACCAGACCGTCAGTAGGACCCATTGCTATACATCTCACGGTATCATCACCAAGCTGCTGTGAAACCTCAGCATACAGTGTATCACCGCTCTTTGTCTTGATTGTGATTGCATCATATATCTCAGGAAGATTCCCGTCCGGGAACTTCACATCAATAACGGCACCGACAATCTGGGTGATTTTTCCTACATTTGTATCTGCCATTTTCCTTATATCTCCTTATATTTTTTCATTTAAATAACACTTAAACCATTTTTCTATGCTGTTAACTGATTGCTTCGGCGCCCGCAATAATCTCTGTAAGCTCCTGCGTGATTGCACTCTGTCTTGCCCTGTTATATTTAAGCGACAAACTTCCGATCATGTCCTCAGCATTGCTTGTAGCTGAATCCATAGCCTGCATTCTGGCACCGTTTTCACTGGCAACCGACTCCAGAAATGCACCAAATATAATATTCGACATATATTTTGGTATCACCTGATCCAATACCTCCTCAGCCGATGGTTCAAAATTCATAAGCAGCTTATCATCGACGTTCGGAAGCTCAAAATCATCCGCACTGATCGGTAACAGCTTCACCAGCTTCGGCTCCTGTGTCACAGTATTTTTAAAATTTGTATAGGCAATATATATTTCACCAATCTCGCCCTGGGAATACTGTGTCAGCAATTGTTTCGTCATCTCCGTCGCATCGGAGAACAATGGTGCATTTATCACCTCTGATGCATCACTGTAAACAGAGTATCCCTTTCTCGCAAGACTTTCTACACCCTTTTTACCTACGGCATAGATAAATGTGTCATCCTTCGGGAAGTCTCCCCCTGTGATTAATTTTACCACATTGTTGTTATATCCGCCTGCAAGACCACGGTTGGAGGTTATGACAATAACCGCCTTTTTCTCACAACCGTTATGCATAAGATAGTGATGATCCACATTTTTTGTCATGGCAAGAATAGAACAGATGGTGTCATAAAGCATATTAAAATATGGTTTATTGCTCTCAGCTTTTCCCCGTGCTTTCTGAAGCTTAACTGTCGCTACAAGCTTCATCGCCTTAGTAATCTGCTGGGTGCTCTGGACGCTCTCTTTACGTCTCTTTATGTCTCTCATGGATGCCAAGAC
>CAMAMD010000122.1 GCA_945836785.1 uncultured Clostridium sp. | reverse complement strand
CAAACGGTTTTCCTCCATTATCCATATATACATGCCATATGACCTTCGTGTGACAACCCCGTTTTAGTCTATCACGTTTCCATTTAAGTCTATAGTTATGACCTGCCATGGCAGGAATTTTCCGCTTTTTTGTAATGCATTTTTTGCTGCAACCTCCAGACCGCCACAGCATGGGACGACCATACGCACGATGGTAAGGCTTTTGATATTGTTTTGTCTGATGATTTCGGTCAGCTTTTCTGTATAATCTACGCCATCAAGCTTTGGGCATCCAATCAGTGTGATGCGGTTTTTCATAAAATCATTGTGAAAGTTTCCATAAGCATATGCTGCGCAATCTGCAGCGATTAATAAATTCGCTCCGTCATAGTAAGGTGCTGTAATGGGTACAAGCTTAATCTGGACAGGCCACTGAGACAACCGACTGACAATAGTGTGTGATTGTATGTGGACTCCGGGATCATTTGCAGTTTTGATATCCTGATTCAGTGCTCTTGATGCGGACCCCGGGCAGGCATGTCCGCCTTTGTAGGACTCATGTTCACTTTGCTTTTTCATGTTGGCTTGTACTGCTGCTTCGTCATACGGAAGTGCTTCGCGTTCCACAAATGTGATGGCCCCGGTAGGACATGCCGGCAGACAGTTGCCCAGACCATCGCAGTAATCATCTCTCAACAGCCTGGCTTTGCCATCTATTATCCCGATGGCACTTTCGTGACATGCATTGACGCAAATACCACAGCCGTTGCATTTATCTTCATCTATCTGAATAATTGTTCTTACAACTTTGTCCATAGTACAAACATTCCTTTCTTTTTATATAAATGATTGACAAATTCATCATATCAGAAATATTATGATTGTAAATACAACAAATTTTGACAATACTTGTTTGTTTTTCATGTTTGATATATATTAATACAAGAGAAACACAGGTGGATAAGGTTAGAGATATGAGTATAAATATATTGATTGCTGAGGATGATATGGGCATGTCGGCTGAGGAACGCCGGGAACAGGCACATCATCAGGCAGAATATGAGGCAATCATGAATGAGCGTATGAATACATTGTCAGATCTGTTGGATGAATTATTTACATATACCAAGCTGCAAAATGAAGATTATACGCTTGAGTTGACAGAGCAGGATTTTACCCGTCTGGTGCTTGATACATTGTTTTCATTTTATGAGATGTTCAAAGAAAAGAACATTGAACCTGAGATGGATATCTGTGAGGATCGTATACAGGTAATATGCAATGATGTAGCTGTAAAAAGGGTGCTCACCAATATTATACGAAATGCTTTGTTGCATGGTGAGGGTGATATTACTTTGAAATATGGCAGGTCGGATGAGGGAGAATCAGTTTTCTTCCGATGTGAGAATATGGTGTCAGATTCGGCAGAGATAAATATAGACAGGCTTTGTCAAAGATTCTATAAAGCGGACAAGGCCAGAAGCACATCATCAACCGGTCTGGGACTTGCCATAGCAAAAGAACTTGTGGAACGAATGAATGGAAAAATTGAAGCGGATATACAGGACAACAGATTTATTATATGTGTCTGGTTTCAAACGATGAAAAATGATTACATCAATAACGTAAAAGGAGAGATAAGGTAAGATATGGTGGGTATCAGAGAAGTTGCAAAATTGGCAGGGGTATCACCGGCAACGGTTTCGAGAGTAATCAATGGTACGGCGAAGGTCTCTTCGGATAAAAGAGAAAGGGTGCTGTCGGCCATTTCTGAGACGGGGTTTGTTCCAAATGAGGTGGCAAGGTCATTGTATAAAAAATCTGCAAAGCTGATAGGGCTGGTGATTCCCAGCATAAAAAATCCTTATTTTACCCAGATGGCAGGTGCGGTTGAAAAAACAGCGGATCAATATGGATACCGGATATTGCTTTATGACACCGGCGGGGATATCGAGAAAGAGAAAACGGCGATATCAATGCTTTCTTCCATGAATGCGGATGGCATCATTTTAACCACGGGCAATGATGCACTGCAGCCTTATCTGACGGAAAGTAAAATTCCGATTGTTATGATAGACAGAATATTGCCTGACATAGAATGTGGCATATTTGTGTATTGTAATCACTATGAAGGAGGAAGGATGGCTGCCGAACATCTGGTAGCCTGCGGTTGCAGGAGTATTGTATGTGTCAGAGAACCACAGAACATATCAAGTGCACGGGCAAGGTATGAGGGGTATCGGGATGTTTGTACGGAACATAATCTGACGGAACAAATCATAGAATCCGATTTTGATGCATTTGAACCGTTTTTGAAAACCGAAGAACTGTTAGAACGGTATCCGGATGTGGATGGTATAGTTGCCTGTAATGACATTGTAGCAATTTCCATTTATAAAGCATTATACAAAAATAATATTGCTGTGCCGGAGCAGATTCAGCTTGTGGGTTTTGATAATGTGGAATTGGCGAGTCTGGTTACACCGGAGCTGACAACCGTTGCTCAGCCCATTGATGAGATGGGTGGGAAAGCTGTGGAATTGATAATTAACGGAAACGGAGACGGACCGAATACGTATATTTATCCAATCTCATTGAAAATCAGAGAAACCACAAAACAGAAAATTATATAACACATATGAATCCTATTATGGTAAAATATGATAAAATGAGCATTGCACAGGTTTGCGCTTGCGGAAACCTGAATAATGCGAAAAAGACACGGAGCCGTCAGGCGACGTGATAAAATGAGCATTGCACAGGTTTGCGCTTGCTTTTATTAAGAACAGGGGGTAGCTGCGATGAATGTTTACACAACAGACAGAATTAGAAATGTAGTGTTATTGGGTCATAGCGGGGCGGGAAAGACCAGTCTGGTCGAAGCTATGGCGTATCTGGCAGGTATCACAGCCAGAATGGGAAGAGTCGAAGACAAGAACACGGTCAGTGATTTCGGAAAAGAAGAGCAGAAACGGCAGATTTCCATCAGTACATCTGTTGTTCCTGTTGAATGGAACGGTGTAAAAATTAATATTCTAGATACACCGGGATATTTTGACTTTATTGGCGAGGTCGAGGAGGCAATCAGTGCGGCAGATGCGGCAATTATAGTTGTGTCGGGCAAGGCCGGTGTGGAAGCAGGTACGGAGCGTGCATGGGAATTGTGTGAAAAGTATAAGCTTCCGAGAATGATTTATGTGACGGGAATGGACGCCGACAATGCTTCTTTCAAGAATGTGGTGGAGACTTTAACAGACATGTACGGAAAGAAAATTGCACCTTTCCATTTCCCAATCAGAGAGAATGAGAAGTTTGTAGGTTATATCAATGTGATTCGTGAGAGCGGACACCGTTGGCAGGGCAAAGAGGTAGTTGACTGCGAGATTCCTGACTACAGTAAGGACAATCTTGCTCTGTATAAGGATACATTGATGGAAGCTGTCGCAGAGACCAGTGAAGAGTTTATGGACAGATATTTCAGTGGTGAAACTTTCTCTGAAAATGAGATTCGTGCGGCACTTAGAATGAATGTCATAGACGGCTCACTTGTGCCGATTACAATGGGTTCCAATATACTGTGTCAGGGTATTTATACGTTGTTGGATGATATCGTGAAATATATGCCAAGTCCCGAAAATAAGAAAATTGCCGGATTTAATATGAAAACAAATGAGATATTTGAGGCAAATTATGACTTTTCAAAGGCAAAATCTGCATATGTATTTAAGACCATCGTGGATCCGTTTATCGGAAAATATTCTCTGATTAAGGTGTGCTCGGGCGTATTTAAGGCCGACGATATGATTTACAACAAGGATAAGGATATTGAGGAGAAAGTAAGCAGATTGTATATTTTGCAGGGAAATAAAACGATAGAAGTACCGGAGCTGCATGCGGGTGACATCGGTGCGATTGCGAAGCTTACTGCTGCAAGAACAGGGAATACCTTATCTACAAAGGCAAATATTATAGAATACGGAAAATTTGAGATATCAAAGCCATATACATTTATGCGCTATAAGGTACCAAACAAAAATAATATTGACAAGGCAGCACAGGCGTTGCAGAAGCTGACGCATGAGGATCAGACCCTAAAGCTGGTTAATGACGTAGAGAACAGACAGACTCTGATATATGGTATTGGCGAAAAACAGCTTGAAATCATTCAGAGCAGATTATTAAATGAATATAAGTGTGAAATTGAATTGAGTAAGCCTAAAATAGCTTTCAAAGAGACAATTCGGAAAAATGCAGATGTGGAATATAAGTACAAAAAGCAGTCCGGTGGACACGGTCAGTATGGTCATGTAAAA
>CAMAMD010000121.1 GCA_945836785.1 uncultured Clostridium sp. | reverse complement strand
GACTTTTGACTACGTTGTTCTTCTGCAGCCTACACAACCTCTTCGATTAAAAAAACATCTTGATGAAGCAATTGAACAAATTGTTGATTTCGGTTGCAACTCTCTTGTCAGTGTTTGTGAAGTATCTGAAAATCCTATACTTATGAGAACAATTGATGAATCAGGAAAACTAAGCAGAATACTTTCTTTTAACAGTACAATACGACGCCAGGATTTTCCAAAATTCTACAAGGTAAACGGTTCTATCTATATTAACAAGATAGATAAAAAGTTCAATAAAAATACAAGCCTTAATGATAATGAATATGCATACAAGATACGCATAATAGAGGAAAACGATATACCATATTTGCTGCGTCCTGTTAAGATAGAAGCGGATGGTATGCTCTCTTTGCGATATGAGACGAATACAAAATATGTTTTGGACAGGATGCTGCAACGGTCAAAAATAAATGGAGAAATACTGATTTCTTGGATTGCACAGATATTAGGTTGTATGGAACATATTGAAAAATATCTTCTCACGCCGGATAATCTTGTTTTATTACCGGAATACATGTTTTGCTGTCAGCCGGAAAATAATGTCAGTATGATATATTTGCCCGGATATGAGAAAAATATTATTGGACAGTTGCGTGCGTTGATGGAATATTTTATGCAACACTTTGATGTAAAGGATAGAGATGGAATACAGGTTTTATATGGGTTCCATGCGATGATATGCGGGGAGGATGTTACGTTACCGAAACTTTTACAATATGTAGAAGTAAACGGTATACCAGGAAAATATGTTACCGGGGAAAAAGATGAGGTGTATGGACAGCAGAGAAATACGAAATCAGAAGATGCTATAATATTGCGATCAGAGGCGTGTAAGCTGGATTTTGAGAAGGAAAATCAGGGAGGACATTGGGGAAGATTTCATATTACCGTCGGTCAGGGAATCGTGATGGGAATCAATCTTTTGGCAGCGGGATATATGTTGCTTCAATATGGTAAAAACGGAACAGGACAACATATTACGTTATATGTAGGAATATTGCTCGTTATTGTATTTGCGATTCAAGTTGTTTTCTGCTTTGGAGAAGTGGAAGAAGATGCAGATACAGTTATGCGCGAATATAGGGAATTAAAAAAGGATGGATTAGAATCAGGTGTTGAGCAGAATGGTACATATGAGAATTATGAGCCGGTGGAGCAGCAGGTAATTCATCGGCTGGTCCCTTTGACAAACGGTTCTCTCTGTGAAATAAATTTGTCGGATATGGGAGAAACCTGTGTGGTGGGGCGTGGTAAGAAGGAGACTCATTATCGATTGCCCACAACACAAATCAGCAGAGTACATGCCCGCATTTATCATACACAGGGAATATATTATCTTGAAGATATGAACTCGACAAACGGAACATATATCAACTCGGTCAAAATCCCTGCACAACAGCCCGTAAAATTAAATACCGGAGATATAGTTGCTTTTGCAAATGAAGAATTTTTCGTGTCATGATTGTATTTAAGGACTATTTTTGGTATATTAAATATATCTGTTGTTTTACGAAGAGGAATGTCAGATCGAGGTGAAAGATTTGAAAGTGAATGTGTACTATGGCGGACGCGGTCTGCTGGAGGATCCGACTCTGTATGTTGTTGAAAGGATGATACAGGTACTGGATGAACTTAGGGTTAAGGTGACAAGATATAATATATACGAGGATAAAGCGGGTATTGCGACACTGCCGAACACTTTAAAGGATTGTGACGGAGTCATACTTGCTGCCAGTGTGGAATGGTTCGGCATGGGAGGTTTCATGCAGCAGTTTCTGGATATGTGCTGGCTGTATGGAGATAAGGAAAAAATTGCATCTCTCTACATGATGCCGGTGGTTGTTGCAACTGCTTATGGTGAACAGGATGTGGAGATGTCTCTGCGCCGGGCATGGGATGTGCTGGGTGGTGTTTCATTGAACGGATTGGCTGCGTACGTGGATAGTCATGAGATATTTGAACGTAATTCGGCGTATTTGTCTTTGATTGAGAAAAAGGCGGAGGAACTATACAGGAGTATTAATCAAAAAGTGACTAAGCTGCCGACGAGCAATACTGCGGTGAAGAATAATCTTATAAAAACGCGAAACATTAACCTGACTCCGCAGGAGAGCGAACAGTTATCAAAGTTTGTAGCGGATGATGGGTATGTAAAAAAGCAAAAAGAGGATATAGAAGAACTGGCAGCCATGTTTAAGCAGATGCTGGGAGATGATAAACCGCAGGAAGAGAAGATATATGAGGATGACCTGATTGAGGGATTTTCCGAGAACTATCACCCGGAAAAAGATTTTGCTGCGAAATATGTTATTGTCATACCGGATTTGGGCAAAAATCTAATTATCAATGTTGGGGAGCCGTTCTCCTGCGAGTATGGTGAGGATCAGGAGGGAGATGTAAAAATGAAAGTGAGCAGTGATCTCCTTCGTGATGTTCTGGCAGGAAAAATGACATTTCAAAAGGGCTTTATGTCGGGAGAAATTACTGCAAAAGGAAACTTTAAGACTCTCAGAATGTTAGATCAGGTATTTCGGTTCAGATACAGTAAATCGTAGGAGTGAGGTCGCTATATGTCTTACATGGCTTTATATAGAAAATGGCGTCCTGATGCATTTCAGGAGGTCAAAGGGCAGGAGCATATTGTAACCACCCTGAAAAATCAAATAAAACATGAACGAATCGGGCATGCATATCTGTTTTGTGGAACCAGAGGTACAGGAAAAACCACGATAGCCAAGCTAATGGCGAAGGCGGTGAATTGCGAACATCCGGTTGATGGTAGTCCATGCAATGAATGTGAGAGCTGCAAAGCGATAGCGTCGGGGACATCGATGAATGTAATTGAGATAGATGCAGCTTCAAATAATGGCGTTGATAATATTCGCCAAATTAATAATGCTGTTCAGTATTCACCCCAGTCAGGTAAGTATCTTGTATATATTATTGATGAGGTTCATATGTTGTCCATAGGGGCATTTAATGCACTGTTAAAGACACTGGAGGAGCCGCCAGAGTATGTTATATTTATTTTGGCAACGACAGAATCACATAAGATTCCGATTACGATATTGTCACGATGTCAGAGATATGATTTTAAAAGGATATCCATTGAGACAATTACGGATCGGCTGGAGGAATTGCTGGAGCGGGAACATGTTGAGGCGACAAGAGAAGCACTTGCATATGTGGCAAAGGCTGCGGATGGCTCCATGCGTGATGCTTTGAGTATTCTGGATCAGTGTATTGCCTATAATTTGGGAGAAAAGCTGACCTATGATAAGGTGCTTGATACTATAGGTGCTGTGGATATCGAGGTATATATAGAATTGCTTACGGCGATGCGGGATAATAATATCCAGAATGCGGTAGATATTGTTGAACAGGCAGTATGGCAGGGAAAGGATCTTACACAGTTTGTAAATGAATTTACGACATTGATCAGAAATGTTCTCATGCTGAAGTTGGCTCCGGATATGCAGATTGACCTTACAAGTGAGAATAAAGAAAAACTGAAGCTGTTGTCCGGGGATTTTACAGAGGGATGTCTGATTGGATATATTAATATTCTCCAGGAAGCGGCGGGGAAAATGCCATATATGACAGCGAAACGTATTGCTTTGGAGGTGGCATTGATAAAGATGTGTAAGCCGCAGATGCAGGATGGGTATGATGCACTGGAACGGCGGCTGGATGACCTGGAACAGACGGTGGAACAGGTGGAGAACAACCGGCAGATTGTATATGTGCAGGGGAATGGTGCATTACAACAGGGCGGTATGTCAGAAACTGATGAAACTGGAGTTGAGAAAACTGATTCTTCAAAGAAAACAGTAGCTTCTACGGACAATGAGGTGGAAAAGCAACAGAGCGACAGAATTGTCAATAATCTGCGTACCCGATATAAAGAGGCTGATTATCGGGAAATCATGACGATTGTCAGTGTATGGAATCAGATTAAGAAAAATGCTATGAAAATTACCAGAAATTTTTTGGATCAAGTTAGTGTGACGCCGGGGGATGCACCGGGAACCTTGGATTTGGTTATTATAAAAAATTCTGAAAATGCACTTGCGATAGATTATTTTGAGAAGAAGAATAACATTGAAGCATTGGAGGAGACCATTGCGGAAATGACGGAGCGTACAGTGCATATTGGGTTGCGGAAAATTTCACCACGCGAGGCAGAAACAGCAAATATACAGGATTGGGACATATCAAAAATTAATTTTGATAATATAGAATATAAATATTAGGAGGAAGAAAAATGGC
>CAMAMD010000120.1 GCA_945836785.1 uncultured Clostridium sp. | reverse complement strand
TTAGATTGGTTGTTTTCTCCCGACTCTAAATGGCTAATTTCACCCGACGCTAACACAACAAATTGTAACTACAATAACGATGATCCGTATGCCATATGGAGAGAATGAAAATGATAGGGATAATGTGAACTGTCCGATTTGTGTTTTGAAGAAAGCATGACCCAGTGGAGCAGGTGGCCATTTTATGACCATCCACTGGGTACCTGTAAAACAAAATGACAAATAAAAACACATTATCATAATATCATGTAAATTCTATAGGATCAACTACGGAAAGGATGATAATAATGGATAAGGCTTTTAATAAATTTTTTTTACAAGTAGATGAGGTTAAAAGGAATCTGGAAGAGAAAGAGAACCTCGTAGAAAACCAAAAAAAAATTAGGAATTCTGCACTGGAGTTATTCGCTTCTATTGTTTCGAGTTACGAAGAGAGAGAAAGCCAGATAATCGAAAGGATGGAACTGGAGGAAAAACAGAATCAGGATAACAGAAGTGAAATAGTCGTACTTACAAGGCAGCAGTTAAAAGCAGATCTAAGCGGAAGCACTTTCGTGGAATTAGATAGATTGAATAAGCTAAAAGAGGATGTGTCAACCCATCAACTGAGGATTGAGGCGCTGGAATCGTTGAAAAATGAAGTTGTTGTATCCTCAGATGATCATCAGAAGATGCTCGGTTTTAGATTAGAATGGAGCGAATTAAACAGGGCAATACATGTAATAGATAATAAACTCATAGAGTTGATCACAGAAATTAGGAATTCCACATCGCTTGATTGCTTGTCATCGGTGGAATACATTCCAGGAAGAAATGAATTTTTAAAAAATGAGTTTGAAAAAATCAGCAGAATGAGAACGGAGGAGATCTGAAAATGAAAAGTAGAGGATTTGCAAAAGGAAGTTATAGATTAGATGGTGGTAGAAGATGGGGCGCTGCGCAGAAAATGAGCAAACCGACAGCTGCATCCGCAAGGGAAAGAATGATAGAAAGAGAGTTAACAGATTCTATTGTGCATGACATTATGGGAGGCAGCTTGGCAGCTGTAAAGCAGTCGAACGCATATGGCGAATTGATTGAAAATATAAAAAAAGGTGAGCGAACAAGCGAACCGGCCGGAAGCATGGCGAATGCATCCAGAGAGCGAATGATAGAAAGGGATTCTTTGAAATATAGAGGTATCCAGGAACATCCGGATCTTGGAAGGGATAAGGCAAATAGAAAGGCATATCCGAAAAGGTAAGTAACTATATTCGGAAGTGCGCAAGAGCAGTCATAAGGTAGTCATAAGGTAGTCAGCGGCGTTTAAATTGATTTAATGCGTTGAAGGTTCATTTTATCAATAAATATTAAAAAAACGCTGCATGAGGCTGTATGGAACGCGTAGGCATAAAAAGGAGGCAGTGGTTAAATGTCAACCATGCCTCTTTTTTAAATCAAACAGATACAATATGTCAATGCCTGCATCCGGTCGGCTGGAAATGGAATGCAGCTACTGCACATGTGCATATTACTATTTATGCAGGCCAGGGGCTATTGGACATTGATCTGTTTAGATGTTTCATCATCACGTTTAACGGTCTCGTTGACAGCGCGAACTATAAAGGCATTGAGGCTTTCACCTCGTAATCCGGCATGAGCTTTGAGCTCTTCCTTGCGCCCTTTTGGAAAGGTTACGTTGATTCTGTCGTAATTATTTTTCACATATTTATTGACGGCTCTCTGTTGCGCTTTGCTTACTTTGATATCTTTCTCTTCCATGAATTACACCTCCTCCATGATAAATTAATTATATATGAAAAGTCTATTGATGTAAATATACAAATTGCACAAATGTATTGATGTAAATATATGAAATGCGCCGATTGTATATTGATGTAAATAGATATATAATATGATTATCAAAATTGAACAGAGCAAGCGAAGGTAGATGGGAGTACCGGAAGGGAAAGCAAGAATACAACATAACACCGGGTAGCAGGATAAGAGAGAATGAGAGGTTCAGAAGTAACTAGATGTTTAAAGCCTGCCGGGGCTTGACTACTAATAGCAAGGAGGGAAACACAATGACAAACAGAATGATGAATAACAGAATTAAAAAATTGCAGGCGATTGAGGCGCAGCAGAAAGAGTTAGAGGCTCAGGCCGAGGCTATCAGATCAGAGCTTAAAGCTGAGCTGGATGCCAACGGAGAGGACGAGCACAACACTGGATCTTTTATTATCCGTTGGAAGGAAATCATCAGCAACCGCCTGGATGGAAAAGCTCTTAAAGCGGCAATGCCTGAGCTTTATAATCAGTACTGTATAGAAACGGCAAGCAGACGTTTCACAGTAGCATAAAACTCGTCATTGTAGTAGAAAGGATATAATATGATGAATATTTCGAAGATTAAGAAAGAAGATTTAAAAGATCTGGAAAATAAGATGTTTACTCTGCAGGCAATGCTTGAAACAACCAGCATTGCATTATATGCGATCCAGAACGAAGATAATCCAGGAGCCAAGGCAACTACAATTTCATTTGTAGTAGATCAGGCTGCGAGATTATGCGAACAAAACATAGAAACCGTTAGAGATATCAAAGAAATGTTAATTGAAAACGGTACTAATAAGGAGGAATAAGCATGGCAGAGAGAAGAAAAGACAGCAAGGGGCGAAACTTGCGGGATGGTGAAGATCAGATGCCAGATGGCCGGTATAGATATAGATACAATGATAAGGACGGAAAGCGCCAAGCGGTTTATAGCTGGCGCTTGGTTCCTACCGATAAAGCGCCGGCAGGCAAACGTGATGGATTATGCTTGCGTGAAAAGGAGGAGGCAATCAAAAAGGATAACCAGGACGGTATTGACGGAAGGAAAGCCGCCAGAATAACGCTTAATGAAATGTTTGATCTATACATGGCAGGAAAGCATGAACTGAAGCAGTCAACAAGGACGAACTACAATTACATGTATAAAAATTACGTTTCTGAAAGCATTGGATTGAAAAAGATCGGGAATATAAAGTATTCAGACATCAAAGCATTTTATAATTCACTGATCCGGGATAAGGAATTCAAACCAAACAGCATGGAAATAATCAATACTATTCTCCATCCTACGTTTACACTTGCCGTTCGTGATGGTTATATCAGGACGAACCCGACGGATGGAGTCATGTCAGAGATTAAGAATAGCCATGACTGGGAGAAGCCAAAGAGGCATGCTCTGACTGTCCAGGAACAGGAAGCCTTTATAAATTATATGGCAGGCTCCGACACATACCGGCATTGGTTGCCACTATTTACTGTATTCTTGGGCACCGGATGCCGTGTAGGTGAGATCATAGGTTTACGATGGAAAGATTGCGATTTTGAGAGCAGGACAATCAGCATAAACCATAATTTAGTATATAGGCAGCAGGACAGCGGGAGATGTGAAATGCATATCACAACCCCCAAGACCGCCGCCGGATGCCGTACCGTTCCAATGCTGGAAGAAGTAAGAAAGGCTTTATTGCAGGAGAGAAAGCGGCAGATGATGGAAGGATGCAGCACAGCAGAGATTGACGGTTACACAGATTTTGTATTTACAAATCGATTCGGATATGTCCACAATCCACAAACCATAAATAGAGCTATAGAGCGCATATATACTGCATACAATGCGGAGGAAACGGCGAGCGCGGAAAGGGCGCACAGAAAGCCCGTGTTGATCCGCCATTTCTCCGTGCATAATCTCCGGCATACATTTTGTACAAGGTTTTGTGAGAACGAAACAAATATAAAGGTTATTCAGGAAATAATGGGGCATAGCGACATTAGCACAACAATGAACATTTACGCAGAAGCAACCGAGAGCAAGAAAAAAGAGAGCTTCGAGAACCTAGAGGGGAAAATAAAGATATCATAGAAAGGCTGATGTGTATGGAATATAGAATAGAATATGCAGATGGAAAAAATTGCAATTTCGCAAACGGGAGGGACGATCTTCTTAAGTGGCTGAAGCTACTAAAGGATGAGACTATAACAGATATTAGAAAGGTATATAAGAACGGTGTAACTGATTCGGTAATGGATAAATACAAAAAATACACATAGATCAGCGGCCCTGGAGCAATCCGGGCCGTTTTTTAATTAACATTGTATGATGTGATCATGTGTGTTATACTCCAGTTATGGGAAACCAGAGAGCCGGGCGGCTTACCCTCTTTTATCGGAGGGGCTAACCCTCCAGACGAAAGAAAGGAGGGCTGTCAATGGTTACATATTCTGATCTGATTTAGTTTTGTATATTCATTGTTGCCCTTGTTGGTCTTTGCTATAAGATTTTCAAGGACAAAAGAAAATAGCCGC
>CAMAMD010000119.1 GCA_945836785.1 uncultured Clostridium sp. | reverse complement strand
ATTAAGGGGGTGAAAATAGCAAAAGTTCTTTTAATGTTTGCATCGGCGGGTGTATTACTTTGTATCGGAATTATTATCGGTATAAATGTCAATATAAAACGCACCAAACCGGTAATGGTGCTTCCGGGAATGCATTCCTGGTATATGGAGTGCAGTGCAGAGGGAACCTTAATTGATGCGAATTTCTGGAATTTTGCAAGAGCAAGTTATGTTCTGATTGGAACACCGCCGGAGTGCGAGTTCTATAAGATTGTCAGCGAAGTACCTCGAAATAATTTTGACACATCACAGTTTTACATAGAAGATGATAGTGACAAAATGTATTATCATGCTGCAGATGGAAGCAAACAGAGTGTTCTGGCAATAGATGTGTCTGCGTATCAGCCATATATTGATTGGAATGCTGTACATGCTGCCGGCGTGGAAGTGGCTATGCTGCGTGTCGGTTACAGAGGTTATGGCTCCGGTGCACTTGTTGCGGACGAGATGTTTGAACAACACGTTCAGGCTGCTACGGCTGCTGGAATTAAGGTGGGTGTATACTTCTTTTCTCAGGCTGTAAATTATGATGAGGGTGTTGAAGAGGCGAATTTCGTATTGAACCTGATTCGGAATTATGACATACAGTGCCCTGTTGCAATAGATACGGAAGCTGTTGATGTAGCGGAGGCCAGAACTTACGACTTGGATAATACATCAAGAACAGACAGCATAGTAGGATTTTGTGAGACTGTGAAAGCGGCGGGATATACGCCGATGATATACTCAAATCGAAACTGGTTTGTGCAAAAGCTGGATATGACAAGGCTGGGCGGATACAAGCTTTGGGTTGCGCATTATGCAAATCAGCCGGATTTTCCGTATGAGTATATCGGTTGGCAGTATACGAGCGAAGCGCAAATTGACGGAATAGATGGCAACGTGGATTTGGATGTATGGTTCCGATAATTGATTGAATTACTTGTGGGGATGGAAAGAATAATATGGCAAATTGGAATTTATCATTTGATTATGCGGCTTGTTTTCTCTTGCTGTTAATCATTATATGGTATATGGGTGAAAAAAGTATACCGCTTAAAAGTCACAAGGTATTTCTTTGCCTGGTGGCAACAGTATTTTTAGCGACGGGAACGGAAATTGCCGCAACGCAGATGGCACGGATGTTTCCTGATTTCAGCTACAAAATATTTTCTTTTGTGTTAAATATACAGGGGCTTGCAATTAATCTTGTACCATTAGCACTTGCGTACTATATTTTGCTTCTTGTGCATATGGATGCGGAGAGAAAAAAGTCTGTAAAATATTTGTTTATAGCGGGAATGACTGCTGATATTGTAGTAGTTATCATAAATATGTTTACAGAATGGGCTTTTGTTTTTAAAGACGGAAGATATCAAAGCGGGTATGGAAGCCTGATTCTGTATGGTATTGATATAATTATGGTAGTAATCAGTATTGGGCTGGTTATCAGGTATGCTGCAAATTTTGTCTTTTTGCGTACACCGGCAGTATTGTTTAATGTGGCCTGCGGCATAGTATGTTGTATATTCCAACTGTTTTTATATGTACCGATGCTGAATTTTTCGTTGGCTTCGCTGTGTCTGACATTTTATTATTATCTTCAGAATCCGGGAACTGTGACGGAACCTGTTACAAGGCAGTTTAACAGAAAATTTATGGGAGAATATCTGCAGGGTAAATTCGCAGAAAGAAAAAAATTTGGTGTCATTGCCATTGCAATGGATGATTTTAAATTTATCAATAAGACGTATGGTGTGGAGAACGGAGACAATCTTTTGTTCCAGGTAGGAAGTTTTCTGGATGCGTTAAAGTCCAATACGACGGTTTTCAGATTTGGCTCAGATCAGTTTTGTGTAGTGGTTAATAAAAATCTGGAAAATATTGGTGACCTGGCTGAGCTGATACAATCCAGGTTTAAACACCCATGGTACAGTGAATCTCAGGTTGGTATTATGATGTCTGCGTCAATATGTTGTATTGAATGTCCGAGAGATGCATCTACATACGGAGAGTTGATAGAGGTTCTGGATTATTCCATGTCCGTGGCAAAGAAAACAAGTAAGGGCAAAATTACGATGGCCAGTGACATTGATTTGGACAGGATAAAACAGGATAAGGCGGTTGAAAAGGCTGTCAAACAGGCCATGGACAAAAATGAACTTCAGGTTTATTATCAACCGATTTTCTCGGTAAATAAAGGCGTATACAATTCAGCAGAGGCACTTGTGCGTATGCATGATGATGAGCTTGGATGGGTATCACCGGAGGTGTTTATTCCGATTGCTGAGAAAAATGGACTGATTATAGAAATGGGAGAAATGATCCTGAATAAAGTATGCCGTTTTATTCATGATTATAAGTTGTCTGAGACTACCATTGAGTACATTGAGGTAAATATCAGTCCGATACAACTGATACAGCAGGATTTTGCAGATCGGGTCATGGCTATATTAGAAAAATATGACGTGCTGCCGGAACAGATTAATATGGAGATAACAGAAACTGCAACGTTAACTTCATCAGCGGCGGTGAGCGATAATATTAAAAAGCTTGTGGATTACGGAATCAGTTTTTCATTGGATGATTATGGCTCGGGATATGCCAATATTGAATATATCAATCATATGCCTTTTAAGATTATTAAACTGGATAAATATATTATATGGGACTCCTTTAAAAATGATAAGGCGGGAATTACGTTGGAATATACAATTGGCATGCTGAACGCCCTGCAACTTTACATTGTAGCTGAGGGCGTTGAGACAGAGGAAATGCGTGATCATTTGGTGAATATCGGATGCCATTATATGCAAGGGTGGTATTATTCGAAAGCAATCGCAGACACTGAGTTTATGCAGTTGATTGGCAGCCAGACCTGATGTTACATATTCCATAATCCGTAGGCAGGAATGTTCAATACGTTATCTTCCAGAGAAACAGGATTTAAGGATATACGAAGGGAAATGTCAGTAGTCGGATTTTTAGCGCGGAATGTTTTTATGTTCTGCGCTTTTTTATTTGTGATAAAACGGATGTCAACAGGAATCGGACCTGATTCTCCCTCGTAAACAAACGGAACTCTGGCTGTAGCACTGGATATCCAATAATATAAATATCCCATTTTGGAAGACAATTCTTCAAATACGAACTGTTCGGCGACAGCCCCGCTTTCTTCTGCAAAAATATCCTGTAAAGTAATTGCTTCGTTGATTGGACAACCATAAACTGCACGCAGAAGACCGTGGTCAAGGAAAAACAACTCGAATGAATTGTAGTCGGCATGGGCTTCCAGCGGTAATTCACTGCTCAGTAAACGTGGTAATTTTCGTATAAGCCCCAGGTTGCATAAATGCTGTACGGCATCTGCGTATTCACGGCTGCGGGCATTTGTATCAACAAAACGATACATAAATTTTTTGTTATTGTGTGTCAGTTGTTTCGGAACGCTCTGCCAAATTCTGCGCATACGTTGTGACATGGCGGAAGATGCTGAGCCTTGAATCATTTGCCGGTAGGTTTCCAGCTGGCTGAGCTGCATGGAACGTACTTCGTTGTAATCTTTGTGCTTGAGATAATTTTGTACGATGCCCGGCATACCTCCTATCATGAGGTAGTCTTTCAGCATCAGGGATATGGCCTGTTCTTCCAGCGGGGTAAGCGGTACGTTTTTGTGATTTTCGATGGCAGCCAGAAAAGGATGGGCTTTATTTGCAATCATATACTCTTCAAAACTCATCGGACGCATGCGGATGATATTAAACACGTCGGCATGGTGGAATTCAAATTCTGTTATTTCCATAGATGACGCAATCAGACAAATAGAATAGTGACGATGTTTTTTTGCGTATTCATAGAAAAATTCGGCACATGCAGGTATGTTCTGAACTTCATCATATATAAGAATTGTATTGGAAAAATCAATTTCACCAAAGCGTTGATTTAATAAGTTATCCATGACGGTGATCCGCTCTGACATTTCCATGCCTGTTTCGCATGAATCTTCGGAATTATCGGTTGCAGAATCGGAAATAATACCGGATATTGCATGAGAAAAATCAGGTGATTTTGTTGTGTCAATATAGATGGTTTTGTCAAAAAAAGCTTTGGAAAAATCTTTGACACTCCATGTTTTTCCTACACCTGCCGCACCTTTGATATATAAGATTCTACGCCTGTTTTCCTCATACCAGGCAACAAAGTCATTGATTACATTTCTATACATAATCGTTTCACGTACCTTTCTTTTTACTGTATCGTTGTATGATTTATGGTGTTATTCACTTAAATTTATTTTAGACATTATTGGGAAGTGTGTCAACACGGA
>CAMAMD010000118.1 GCA_945836785.1 uncultured Clostridium sp. | reverse complement strand
TATATCTTTTTCCGTCATCCTTGCTCTTTAGAGATGTCATCGAAAAATGTCTTGTATCTGCCTCAGATTTCTGTACCCGCTCAAATTCTTCGTTTCTTTCCTTCAATTCATTACGATACTCTTCCAACTCTTTTTCTGCATGATTCCATTTTCCTGCCAATGCAACCACGCTTCCGACTGTCAGCAGTACCATTACCGCAAAAAGAAGAATGATATAAATGATGTAAGACGAGAGGTCGGCAGTATCCATAAATTGTGTTCTGTCTGTAATGATCCCTACTGTATATGTTTTTTCATTTACCACAAAAGAATATGTGGTTATGACAGCGTCCTGTCCATTTAATTCATACAAAAAGTCAGCCTTATCCCGAATAGATTTTGTCGTGGTAAGATTCTTAGCAAACAACACTGTATCTTCGTCATACAAAAACGCCCAGCTGCTGCCGGATGCCTCAACATGTTCTGTAAGGTAAGAAGCTGCCTCCTCATCCTCATACCCACATTCATACAAATAACGCAAGGTATCTCCCAACTGATTGCAATACTGTTGCTGACGCTGCTCATCATGACTGACACAGCTACCCGCAATCCCTTTCAAAATGATATAAAGAATGACTACCACCACGACAGCCAGAGCAAAAGCTGCTATAAATGTTGTAAGAATACGTTTAGGAGAATCTTTATACACTTTCGATAACTTTCTACTCATCCGTATTCACCTCTTCCTTCCATTTTTCAAACAAACGATGCAACCATGCAAAATCTTTTTTTATAATATTCATGCATGCATTTTTTTCTTCCCACAGTGTCTTCACCCGCCAGCTTTGTTCCCCTTTTATCGAATTGATTATTCCTGCAAAACGGAACCAGAACACCATAAAATTATAGAGCGGAAAAAGGACGATCAAATACCATTTTCGCACATAATACCGTCTCAGATTTTTTTCTTTTCCCAGAAACAATATAATACAAAAGTACAAAAGCAGTGTTGCAAAAACATAAAGTGCATACATAATGATCACCGAATAAATGATCAGACGTATCGGGTAATTTATAAATGCCAGACAAATCAGTGCAAAATACCATATCATACGCGGAAATGCAAATGTGTGATCATACATAAGAAGCCTTATTACAAAATCGGAGACAAATCCTTTACCAAATTTCATCCGTTTATGCATAAACATATGCATAACCTCAATTTCTCCTCTTTGCCAACGCTGTCTCTGAATATATAACCGATTTATACCCTCTATAGGATCAACAAAAAAATATGCATCATCGCAAAGTGCAACCCGCTCCTTTAATGTATCCCGGATCTGGAATGTGACATGTGTGTCCTCGCATACCGTATCCGTATTATATAATTGTGTTTTTAAAATTGATGACTTCCGAAATGCTGAAAATGCACCTGACAACGTAAATATGCTGTTAAATTCCGACTGAAAGTTTCGTCCTGCCAAAAACGCCTGACAATACTCAAAGAATTCAAGTTTTCGAAGCAACCGCTTCGGAAATGATTTTGTCTCGTCAATCATTTTCGGATTTGTCATAATCGTTCCAGTCAGGCAATCCACATCCGTCTCGCTCTCAAATTGCCTTACCATATTATAAAGTGCAGACGGATGCAGTACACCGTCACTGTCAATATGAATGATGTATTTTCCGTAACTGTTAAACAGTGCCAGATTCAGGGCCTTTGATTTACCCTGTTCAGAATTCATCCAGTTAATTGTGAGCTCCGGAAAATCCTTTTGACATTGACAAAATACCTCAAAACTATTGTCAGTACTCTGATTGTTTACGAGCATGATATAAATGAGCTTATTGTCATAAGTCGAATCATTTACCGAGCGTATACACTCATACAAGGTATCTGCCGAATTATACACAGGGACAATCAGCGTAATCTCTGGACAATATTCAAGCTCCGGCATCTTCTTATTGACAATTCTACGTTTCAGCAGAATAAAGAAATCGACAATCGTCGGAATAATCTCCATAATAATCGGAATGATTACCCACGCCATCCAAAACAAAATGGAACTATGAAAAAACTCACTGATGGCTGTCATATCTGAAAGCACCTACTTTCTGTCTTACTACCTGCTCTTTGGTAAACACATAGAAATACAGTGCAATTGTGCACGCATAAAATACCAGTCTTCCCACAAAAGAATGTGCCACAAAATACATATCCTGGCCACCCCAATATATCATCTGACAAATGATGAATATCCGAAGAACATTTGCCATGAATATTCCAATAATACCAACCACACTAACAACAATTTTTTCGTAGAACTGATATGCGGGGAAAAACCATAAAAGTGCCAGGAAAGCAAAGGTCTCGATAATGCCCGAACACTCAAAATCGATATACAATGACATTTGTGTTGTACCATGTGAAATAAACAACAGACCCTTTTCAAAATAAGATTCATAAGTCTTTGTTAATTCCCCCAATAAACCCGAAATCGCTGCAATTGCATTTTGCATCGGCAGCATCAGAACCGGCTGGAGTACAATAATCGCTACTGTAAATAAGCCGGCACTGCCGGCGGTAAAATACCAAAAATCCAGCTTTGCCCGCTTAAATACAGTTAATAAATATATCCATATAACAATGGCAACAACCACAATCCAATTTATCATATTTTCTTTCCCTTATTGCGTTTATATGCCGCTACACCCACACCTGCAAGCAATACAGCAATAGTCGCTCCAAGCCACGGTGCTGTTGACGTTCCTACCCAGGTAATCCCCTGTGCACCGATATTCGGATTTACGATTGTTATCTTGCCTACATTATCTGTCTTCATACCGGTTATACGTCCAAAGTCCTCCAGACTGAAAGCAAATTCTACTTCATCACCCTTCGTATCCGGCTGATGTGTTGCATCATAAATCGTAATTGCAGCCTGACTGTCACAATATTTCGTGTAATCCACTATAACGCCATAATTCGTGTGAATCCCTTCAGGCAACGAATACATCGGATAGCTCCAATCAATACTTTTATCCGCAAGTAAAGGATACAAACCTATTGTGTGACTTTCCCCGTTAATTGTAATCGTCATCTGCTGTGTCATTATCTGGGATGTATATAAATCATTCATGGCAAAGTGCACATATACCATGGTTCCGTCTGTATAAATCTGCCCCTTATGAACACTGGTTCCGTTATTGGATGTATACGTAATATTTGTTACCGGATAGGCGTTCCAATCTGCGTAATATCCATCAATTACCAGACTCGAAGTTACGTGAATATCTTCTCCGACACCACTATCTTCAGGCACCTCCTCTGTGGTGACAATTTCCTCCGTGGTGTCCTCTGTCTGATCAGGTTCCTCTGTCGTAACTGTTTCCTCTGTGGGTTCCGTCGTTTCTTCCGTCGTTACGGAAGAACCTGCGACCGCAACCGAAACAGTCTGCCCCGACCAGCCAAGCTCCAGTGTCGATACATTATTTCCGTAAACAGATAATGGGACTTTTATCTGCCATGTAACAGTCTCATATCTTCCATCCGCATATCCGGTATTCACTACACTTCCCTCTGCACCGGCAATATCTCCATACCATGCATTTTTAACCTGCAGGCTCTGACTCTCTACATTATTTCCACAGTTAAGTACAATTGAACCGTTTGCTCCGGTCACCGGCGTACCGTTTACGGAAACAGAAATAGATTCATTAATGTTATAATCCCATGTTCCGGCAAAATTAATATACAAATATTGTGAATCTGCGCTTACAGTCATCGTTCCTTTGTCAGCCGTCATGGTATTTGATGCACCATAACTTGTGTATGCACTGATTTCGATGCTGATTATCAATACGAAGCTAAGCAGGCATACATTACAGGTTCTTCTTATCTTATTCATAATCAATCACCTCATTATAGTATATCAAACTATTGCATTTTTGTTTCTCTCAGGTAGCATGCCGGCAGATGAATACGGCTTGATACCTGATATATGCTGAGTGGATTCTCGGAAATGTCAAGCTGATACAGCTCTATGCCAATCCGAGAAAGACATTCTTTTAGTTCTTCATAAAATATATCACCCATATTCTCAATATTTGGAACCCTATTTTTAAATTCTATTTTCTCATTTAAATAACAGCCTTCAAATTGCTCCAAATACTCTTTTACCACCCTGTCAATATCAAAAAACAGAATCTGATCCGCCTGCTTACGCCGGCTGACATATATCGTAACGGTAAATGTATGCATATGTGCATTTACCACCACATAATCAAAGCTGTGGCTTGCATTGAACCGATACTGATATTTATAATATTTCTGCATGGTAAACTCCTTTTTTCGAGCATATATATTTTTATTT
>CAMAMD010000117.1 GCA_945836785.1 uncultured Clostridium sp. | reverse complement strand
TCAACCAAAAAATTCATGATTGTCCTCTTTTCCTTTTATCTTCTATTTTATGAGCTTCATTATACCCCGTATGCATGAAAATAGCAAATGAAACACCTGTGATTTATTTGTGATTTGCGGATGCGACTTGTGTGTTTTGTTTTTTGATGCTATACTATTTATTATTTGGCAAACAAAGGTACTTTATGCCTGGTTAATGTGATAAGGAGAATCTGAATGAAGAAAAACAGATGGATGATATATGTACTACTGACAGCAGTGCTCTGCTGTGTGGGGTGTGGAAAGAAAGAGGAAACGGAGACTACAACGCAGACAGAGGTGGCTCCTGTTGTTGATAGTCCGGCGACACAAACAGAGGCAGAAAAGCTGACTGAGATGGATGCGGAGGGCTATTATATTGTAAATGATTCTGTGGAGGTGTCGGTAGAACTTGCAGATATTCGAGTCAGAGCCGAGGCGGATGCGGATATTTATATGTTGGCTGAACAGGGGACTGTTTTGAACAGAACCGGTTATAATGATATGTGGACCAGGGTAGAATTACAGAATACAAGCTTTTACGTTCTGTCGGACACTGTGGCAGAGATAGCACAACCGGTTGCTGATACTGCAACAATGCCGGACACTGCAACACAGAATGATGCTCCCCGTGTAAAAAAAGTCGTGATTGATCCCGGAAATCAGGCTGCTTCCAGCCTTTCGACCGAGGCAATCGGACCGGGCAGTGAGGTGACGAAAGCCTGTGCGTCAGCCGGAACCGTGGGCAGTACATTTGGAACAAAGGAATCAGAATTGAATCTTGAATATGCAATGAGCCTGAAGACTGAGCTTGAGAGCAGGGGGTATGAGGTTGTTCTGACAAGAGAGAGTGATGATGTGGATCTTTCAAATCAGGCAAGGGCAAATATTGCAAACAGTGCCGGGGCATCGGCATTTATTAGAATTGAGATGAGTGAGAGTAGTAATGCTGCGCTTGATGGTGTGATGGCAGTTTGTATGACTGCAAATACGCCATATAATAGTGACTTGTATAATGATAGCAGAACTTTGGCAACCCGATTGCTACAGGGAATAACGGAAACAATGGATGTCACGAATCGAGGTATTTATGAAACAGATGAGATGACGGCAATTAACTGGAGCGACATACCTGTAGCGGAGATTCATCTTGGTTTTCTGACCAATGCGACGGATGAAGCTAACCTGGCGACGGATACCTATAAGGAGCAGCTGATAACGGGCATTGCAAATGGGATAGATTATTTTATGCAGTAAAACGTAGATAAGGAGGAAATGATATTGAAAGATTATGTTTTGATAAGTGATTCCACGGCGGATTTGCCGATTGATGTGGTGAAAGAATTGGGAATCAGGATTATACCATTTTCATATACTATAAATGAGGAGGTATTTCAGTATTACCTTGATGAGAGAGATGGAGATGTAAAAAACTTTTATGAAAAACTGAGACGTGGGGCTATGCCTGCTACTTCCCAGATTAATCCAAATGCATATAAGGAAGTATTTGAGGAATATGCGAAAGAGGGAAAGGATGTATTATATCTGAGCTTTTCTTCCGGTCTGAGTGGTTCATATCAGACTGCCATGCTGGCTGTGGAGCTTTTGGAAGAAAATTATCCTGATGCAAGAATTGAGGTGATTGATTCTTTTTCAGCATCAGTCGGCGAAGGCGTATTTCTCTATCTTGCTGCGAAAAAGAAAGAAGCCGGCGCATCTTTTGATGCGTTAAAGACATGGATTGAAGAAAAACGGCATAAGGTCAGTCATTGGTTTATGGTGGAGGATTTATTTCATCTGAAACGCGGTGGACGTGTTACTACCGTGGAAGCAATGGTGGGTAGTGCCCTGAAAATTAAGCCGATCCTCAGTGTGGATGAAGAAGGAAAGCTGATTGTAAAATCAAAGGCGAGAGGTGTGGGAAAAGCACTTGAATACCTGGTGTCGAAAACTGTGGAGGAAGGCGGAGATCTGCGTAAATTAGTGGCTGTAATAGGTCATGCCGATGCACCTGAGAAAGCAGAGAAGTTAAAAGAATCTGTGGTGGAAGCAGGAATGCTTGCGGAAAATATAATGATAGCGCCAATCGGTCCGATTATCGGAACCCATGTGGGAGCGGGGATGGCGGCCATCGCCTTTATACAGCCGTAAGGATGGCATACGACATAAGATATAAAATGCTATTGACACGAAATATGTAAAATGTTAAAATGCTTTTGTAACAAAAACGTAATAATTTGTAAAAAACGTAAAACATTTTACAGGATGGTCGTAACAATATGAGCAAAAGAACAAAAATTAAATTGCGGAATTTTGGTTTATACCTGATAAAGTATGTGTTTAACAGCAGATATATAGTTCGAAATATTTTGGCGGCAACGATATTATGTACCTTTATTGCAACGATATGCGGTATCGCATCTGTGAGTGGTTCAGCTAAGACCATTGATGAGACAGTCGATAGTCAGAAAGAAAGCGTTGCGGTGATAAATGTACAGGAGACACCGCAGTTGAATATGGATTCTGTCAATGTTCTGATGGCGGGACTGGATACAGATATACAGACCGATATCCGACCGAATGAGACACAGGTAGTGGCAGAGGCAAATTCGGAAATATTTGTTGTGACCGCAGAGGATGGAATTTTCGTCAGGGCAGCAGCATCAACGGATGCAGAGATTGTCGGTTCGTTATATTTGAATGATACAGGAAATGTGCTGGCAGAAGATGGTGAATGGTTATATATCAATGTTTATGATATTACCGGTTATGTGAAGGCGGAATTCGTGCTGACCGGAGATGAGGCAAAGGCTTACATAGAGCAGAATCAGGCAGATGAGGATGCTGAGGCACAGCAGAATTCTTCGGGAATGAATAAATCCGATAAAACAGAACAGGAAGACAAGAAAGATACATCGGGCTCGGCTCAGACAACAGAGCAGCAAAAGACAGAAACAACTACAGAAACAACTACTACAGAAACAACAGAGAACCAGCCGACGACACCGACGGGAAATAACGGTTCTACTGTTACAGTTACATATAGATCCCCTGTGACTTTGAGCGAGGAAGACATCAACTTGATGGCAAGTGTTATGACGTTGGAGTGTGGTTCGGAGTCATATGAAGGTCAGCTTGCAGTTGCCAATATCATTTTGAATCGATATCTTTCCGGTGCTTATGGAAGTACTATGAGTGATGTGTGCTATGCACCAAATCAGTTCACAGTGGTTTCTTCACCGAAGTTCCAGAGCTATGTGCAAAATGGTGCACAGGCAAGCTGTTTACAGGCAGCCAGAGAGGCTCTGTCAGGTGTGAATAACATTGGAAGCTATACGCAGTTCCGACCGGTTTCTAACGTGAATACGAACAATTTGGGTTCCTATACTATAATTGGAAATCATATATTCTTTTAAAATATAAGGGCTGTTGTATTTAAATAATGTAGCATGTATATAAAGGAAACATACTATATTATTTAAGTACAGCAGCTTTTTTTTGATATTAACATGACATATAGATGTCGTGTTTGCAACCAGCTATTAAAGGAATAAAATGGATTTTTCAAAGGTAGAGTTCTTTACCTATCATGAGGGATTATGCGTACAATGTATGCATATCGGAAGCTATGATGCTGAACCTGCGACAATTGCACAGATGGACGCATATGCTGATGAAAATGGTTATTATACTGATATATCAGACAGCCGTTTCCATCATGAGATATATCTGAGTGACCCGAGACGATGTGCACCGGAGAAGCTGCGGACTGTGATTCGTCATCCGGTGAAGATGGTATAATAATGTAATATCGCAAAAAATATGGCATGGATATATGTATAATGTAGGAAAACCGTTTGCGAACGCCGGTACTTAACGAGGTACTTTCGAGTTTAGTACCGCTGCGTGAACAACCGAGCGGAAGCGTATTTTCCGAATTATACATATACCCATGCCATATTTTTTAATGCGATATTATTTTATTTATCGTTCTTCTCACGCTGCTGGTCGAGCATACCACGAACCTGCATGGACAGACCGAACAGATGGATAAAGCCTTCTGCATCCTTATGGTCATAGAGGTCACCGGTTGTAAAGCTTGCCAGCTCCTCTGAGTAGAGTGAGTATGGTGAGGTTGTACCGGCCTTGATGATATTGCCCTTGTACAGCTTAAACTTCACTTCACCGGTTACACGCTCCTGTGTGCTCTCGATAAATGCCTGCAGTGCCTCACGGAGAGGGCAGAACCATTTACCTTCATATATCATATCTGCAAACTTGTCGGAAACAAGCTTCTTGTATGCCAGTGTATCACGGTCAAGAATCAGTTCCTCAAGCTGCTTGTGTGCTTCCATCAGGATGGTTCCGCCAGGAGTCTCATATA
>CAMAMD010000116.1 GCA_945836785.1 uncultured Clostridium sp. | reverse complement strand
GGCATTTATCAAAACCGATTGTAATCGATGAGGTTGTAAAGACCATTGCGAGAAATCTGGACAAGTGAGCACATTTTCAAATCACGGGGACCCCGAATAGGAATCAATACTATCAAGATAGATGAACTGATGGTTGATCTGAAAGAAATTCTGAACGTATAGTAAAATTTCCAAAGTGGAAAGAAAGGAAACTCCTATGAAGAGAGGTTTTATTAAAAAACTGGTATCGACTATCATCGCCGGAGCGATGACAATAACGCTGTTTTCGGGCTGTAATCCTGCAGCCGGGAATGAGGACAAAGACACCATCTTGGTCTATTTATGGAGTTCAGCGTTGTATGATAATTTTGTTCCGTATATCCAGTCGAAGCTGCCCGATGTAAATATTCAGTTTGTTGTGGGTAACAATGACCTTGATTTTTACAAATTCATGAATGAAAACGGTAAGCTGCCGGATATTATCACGTCGCGAAGATTCTCTCTGCACGATGCAGCAGGACTGAAAGATCAGCTGATGGATTTATCTACCACTGAGATGGCGGGTGCCATATACGTATCTTATATTGACAACTTTACCAATGCCGACGGTACGGTAAACTGGCTGCCGATGTGCGGCGAGGTTGACGGTCTGGTTGCAAATAAGGCGGTGTTTGACAAATATGGGATTCCATTACCTACGGACTATGACAGCTTCGTTTCGGCGTGTCGGGAATTTGAAAAGGTGGGTGTCCGCGGATTTGTTGCCGATTTTGAGTATGATTATACCTGTATGGAGGTGCTGCAGGGTCTGTCAATTCCTGAGATAACTTCTATGGAGGGACGCATGTGGCGAAGCCGATACGAAGATCCCCTGGATATGGAGGTTTTAGGTCTTGATAACACCATATGGCCCGGCGCTTTTGAGCTTATGGAGAAGTTTATTAAGGACGTGGATATTCACCCCGGTGATGTAGAGCTTTCCTATGATCCCGTTATTGAAATGTTTACAAACGGTGAAGCGGCTGTTATCCGTGCAGGCGGTTCGAATACCATCGCATTTCAGAATATGGGGATAGACGCTGTTTTCCTTCCCTATTTCGGACAGGACGGTGAGCAGTGGCTCTTAACATATCCTGCTTTTCAGGTAGCCTTAAACAAGGATTTGGAAAAGGATCAAAGCCGTCAGGAAAAGGCACTGCAGGTGCTTAGTGTTATGCTCTCCGAGGAGGGGCAGAACACTCTGGCAAAGGGAGGAGATGTTATTACCTACAGTCAGAATGTTAATTTGCAGCTTTCTCCCTATCTGGAAAATCTAATGCCCCTGATTGACCAGAATCATATGTATATCCGCATTGCTTCAAACGACTTTTTCGCTGTATCAAAGGACGTTGTTACAAAGATGATACAGGGGGAATATGATGCAAAGCAGGCATATGAAGCCTTTGATTCGCAGCTGAAGCAGCAAAAGGAAAACTCTGGCGAAACGATACTGACGGTTGAACGCGACTACTCAAGCATATTCCATAAAAAGGGTGGAAATGAAAGCTATTCCGTTATGGCAAATACTCTGAGAGGATATTACGGAAGCGATGTGCTGATTGCACCCTGTAACAGCTTTACCGGTTCCGTTTTCAAGGCGGATTACACCGAGAAAATGGTGGGCTATATGATAATGCCAAATCCCCTGTGTGCATGGCGATCTGAAATGACGGGTGCAAAGCTGAAAGAGCTTGTCAGAGCATATGTTGAGGGATATGAAGGAGGAATTACACCCTTCAACAGAGGTTCTCTACCCACGGTTAGCGGAATATCCGTTGAGGTAAGGGAAACAGATGGTAAATATACGCTGCTTCGTGTTCAAAAGGATGGCAAGGAGCTTGGCGATGAGGATTTATTCAAGGTTACCTGCCTTGACCTTTCTGCCGGTTTCGACTCTCTTCTCCAGGATGAGAGCTATGTGTTTGAGAAGGAAGAGGACAGAGTAAGAACGGCGTGGACAGCATATATAAAAGACGGAGGCACATTGGCAGAACCTGAGAAATATCTTACACTCAAGTAAGAAGGTTTTTCAGAATAGGAAATGTGGGAATTGTATGAAAAAAAGAATAATCGCTTTGCTCCTCACGTTTGCAATGCTTTTGGGTATTACGGCGTGCGGAATAATGGAAAAGACAAAGAAAACAGAGATTACAATGTATCTGTGGGACAAGACTATGACAAGAGAGCTTACCCCATGGCTTGAGGAGCAGTTTCCCGATATTGATTTTACCTTCATTGTGGGATACAATTCTATGGAATACTATACCGATCTTGAGAAAAGAGGGGCTTTGCCGGATATCATAACCTGCAGGCGCTTTTCACTGAACGATGCAGCCGGATTATCCGATAAGCTCATGGATCTGAGTCAGACGGATGTGGCAGGCAGCTTTTACGACAGTTACCTTGAGAATAACCGGGAGCCCGGCGGTGCAGTGCGATGGCTGCCCATGTGCGCAGAGGTTGACGGATATATTGCCAATGTCAGCCTGTTTGAGGAAAACGGTATCGCCCTGCCAACAAATTATGCGGAGTTTGCGGAGGCTTGTAGCCGATTTGATGAGCTTGGCCTTCGGTGCTATGTGAATGACTACCGTGAAGACTATTCCTGCATGGAGGCACTTCAGGGTTGTGCTATCCCAGAGCTTATGAAACTGGACGGTACTATGTGGCGTGAAAAATATGAGAACGAGACCGAGGATGGTCCGGTGGGGCTTGACGATAAAGTATGGCCCGAGGTATTCCGCAAGTTCGAGCAGTATATGCAGGACACTTTGATTCGACCCGAAGATACGGCGATGTCCTTTGAAGAGATGAAATCGGGACTGATTGAGGGAAGGACAGCTATTATGCGCGGTACCGCAAGTGATTGTGCCGTTTTAAGGAAGGATCATGATATGAACACGGTAATCCTTCCATATTATGGGGAAACCTCTGAGGACAGCTGGCTCCTTACATATCCGACCTGTCAGGTGGCAGTTAACAAGGCAGTTGAACAGGATAAAGAGAAATCAGAAGCGGTTAATCGGGTGCTGGAGAAAATGTTCAGCAGTGATGGGCATATCCGTGTGGCCTCGGATCATGCGGTGCTCAGCTACAATAAAAATCTGGATATCGAGATAAGCGACGTCTTTTCACAGGTCAGGGATTGTATTAACCGCAATCATCTGTATATTCGTCTTGCATCCACGGATATGTTTGCTGTTTCAAAGGATGTTGTTCAGAAAATGATTGTGGGGGAATACGGTGCAAAGGAAGCCTACGAGGATTTCAACACGCAGCTTATCGCAGCAAAGGATGGGGAAGCTCCTGAAATCATTACCTCCCAGGAGACGGCTTATGCCTATGCTTTTGGTGAGCATGGAAGCCCTGCCGGCTCTGCTGTTTTGAACACCATACGCAAGCAGTGGAGAAGCGATGTTGCTGTGGGTTATTCCAGCGTTGTTGCATCCTCTGTGTTTGAGGGGGATTATTCCAGACAGCAGCTTAACAGACTTATGGCGAATCGTCTGATACTCAGAAGCGGCGAGCTTACGGGTGCAGAGCTGAAGCAGTATATGGAATGGCTTGTAAACGTAAAAGAGGATGGTTCCAATCCGATTCGTCACAAAAATCTGATACCCGTCACAAGCGGTATGGAGTATACGCTCACCGATCACGGCGATGGCACGTATACCCTTGGTGAGATAACCGTAAACGGCGAAGCCATTGATGAGAAAAAAACCTATACCGTAATGTCAATGGGAGATGATGATTTTATCGAAGCGCCGATATACTGTAATTGTCCTATGCCTGTGGAGTTGAATGAAAAAATGACGGTTATGGAGGACAATGTTTACTCGTTATTTGTTTGTGCACTTGAAGGGGGCAGACAGCTTGAGCCGTCTTCCCAATATGTTACAGTTCTGCGGTAATGCCTAAGCATTCCCTGGAGATTCTGAAACAGTATGGTTTCCACATAGATACGGCAGAAAATGGTACGGAGGCTCTTGAAAAGATATCCGCCTTTGTACCGGGAGAGTACGACCTTGTTCTTATGGATATCCAGATGCCTGTCATGGACGGATATGAAGCCACCAGACGGATTCGGCATCTGGAGAATCCAAAACAAGCTTCGATTCCGATTATTGCCATGACAGCGAATGCCTTTGATGAGGATCGAAAAGCTGCATTGGATTGTGGGATGGCTGGTTTATCTGTTTACCTTTTTCATTCGATTTATAATTGCTTGCCAGTACATTCTATCCTTTAATACCCTAATAACCGTAACTGTAGTATTTTCCACTACAAAGAATATTAGATATGTACTGTATGGTTTGTAATACACTTCCAAACCTTCAATTAGAAATCCTGTTTTTTCATATCCCTCTGCAAAGGGGTCTAATGCTTTGA
>CAMAMD010000115.1 GCA_945836785.1 uncultured Clostridium sp. | reverse complement strand
CCTGGCGGCTTCATGTGGTTTTCGCATTATGCTGATCAATTATAAGTATATCTCACAGTCATCCTCAACCTTTTTACAATTTTTAAGCACATTCTTCATGACAGTCTTTTCATCCGCACCATCTTCGAACTCAACAATCATTTTCAATGTCATAAAATTTACCGTTGCATCCTTTACACCGGCTGTTTTTCTCGCTGCATCCTCCATCTTATTTGCACAATTTGCACAATCAACTTCAATTTTATATGTCTTCTTCATATTATCTACCTCTCTTTATTTAATATTCCTATCATATGAACAATTATTCATATGTTCTGACATTATTATATCACCACATGTTATTCTGTCAAGAAAAACTTAAAAAAACCTGGCTCTGCAATACACATGGTGTAAATTGCAGAGCCAGATTCTTTTTTATTGAAATTAGTATCCGTTATGTGAGCAACCAGCGAGAGCGTGCTTTTCGAAAGATACATATATCCATATGCAGTATCATAGTGCGGCAGCCCCCCCATGATTATATATCATTTATTCATGGGCGTCCGATGCAGTATACATATTCATGACACCGTGTATGACTTCCTTTAATGCCATCGGTAAAAATGGCTTGGTGAGATAGTCAACGCCTCCCATCCCACTTGCTTTTTTTATCGTGGATAAATCGCGGTCTGCCGTCATAAACACAACCGGAACATCATATTTTTCTCTGATTTTAACCAATGTCTCAAATCCGTCCATACCCGGCATCTCAACGTCGAGCAAAATCAGATCTATCTTCTTTTTCTCCAGGATGTCCAGTGCTTCCTGCCCTCCCGCGGCACCGCATACACAATATCTGTTCTCATCCCTCATAGCCATTTCAACCATTTTGACATTTATCCGATCATCATCTACGACAAGTATATTTTTCTGTTCCGTTTCCGTCTGCTTCATCTGATAGTCTGAATCTTCCTCTATCAATTCAAGCATGACATCCGCTATATCGGGATCAAACTGGGTTCCCTTTCCTTTTTCGATTTCCTCCTTAACAACACTCTGTGGCAATGCCTTTCTGTAGCTTCTGTCGCTCGCCATCGCATCATAGGCATCAGCCACCCCGATAATACGACCAATTTCAGGAATATTTTCTCCTGCCAACCCATTCGGATATCCTTTTCCATCATAACGCTCATGATGATAATGTGCACCCTCGGAGAACTGACTATTCTCCGAAATACCTCTTAAGATATGGTAACCGGCTACCGGATGCAGTTTGATATAATTGAATTCCTCGGCTGTCAGTTTCCCCGGTTTATTAATAATCTCATCCGGCACTCTTATTTTCCCCACATCGTGCAACAGACCCGCATAATAAATTTCCTCCTGCTCAGCCTCATTTTTACCCATTTTTCTGGCAATCATTCTGGCATACTCCGCTACACGTCTGGAGTGTCCACTGGTATACCGATCCTTTGCATCTACAGTAAAGCTCAAAGCCATAATCGTCTGATCCAAAAGCTGTTTAATCTCATTCTTACTTTGTTGCAATTCACTGGTTGCCCTTGTTACCTCTTCTTTCAGTCTCTTTTCATTCTCCTGATACTGTTCTTCCTGTCTGCGTTTTCTCTGAAAATACCCTACGGTCATAATTATCGTCCAAGTGGCAAATACAAGAAGCTCTACACACACGGCAAACAAATATGACTGATACCAGTCCTTTTCCCATATCTGGGCATCCTTATGAAGCGTATATATCTTTTCTTCCAGCATATTTTCGCCATTATTATCCAATATCTGAAAATGCACCCTGTAATCTCCATATGACAAATTATAGACCATAATAGGCTGCATCTCATCATAATCCATAACCTGTGCATTATCTTCAAGTCCCTCAATATAAAATCGAACCTTAACATTGGACATAGCATAATTTTTTACAGATCCCTCAATACTGATTTTCTTTGCTTTTTCAGGAATCTGGTAAATATCATCCTGTGCCGGAAGCTCCACACCATCACATACAACAGATGTAATGCCATATTTAAAATCCGGGATATAGCTTTCCTCCCACAAACGGAACCGAATCACGCCACTGTTGCCGCACAAAAACATATCTCCATTATCATCAATGTAACTCCATGAATTGACTGTCAGCCCCGGCAGAAGTCCCATACTGACATCATAAAGCTGATATTGAAATGGCTCACCAGAGATAATATCATCCGCTTTCGCCGCAAAAATACCTGCACTGGACAAAACAAACGCTTCTCCATCCCGAACAATCACATCATAGTTATTAAAATACGGGAACTCATCCAGATATCGGATTGTTCCATCCTCCATATAGCAAAGTCCGTTGCCGGTAACAATAAAGTAACCATTATCATATGGAATCATACGAAGAATAACATTGGAAGACAAATTATCTGCCTTTGTTCTATTTTCCTTTATCTGATAATCCTGCTCGTCAACCAGATAAATTCCTGCACCGTCACTGCCTATATACAAAAGTCCATTTTCTCCGAGGACCATAGATAAAATCTGTGTATTTTCAAGACCATCCTCAGCAGTCAGTGTTCCTACAACCTTTCCATCCCTGATAAAGTTTAATCCATCGCTGGTTCCTGCCGCAATGGTTCCATCCCCCAACTCAAGCAGACACCGAAATCTGTCACTGGTTGTCCCATGTTTCTCCATCGTAAATGTGTCCAGAATTGTTTCACCATCCCAACACAGCAATCCATTCGATCCGTATGTGCCAATCCACAATAATCCCCGGCTGTCTTCCATCAGGCATCTTACCCTTACGTTCCCTACTGTTTCAGTCAAATCGTTATGTACTGCTTCATAACTGTCTTCTTTTAAAATATAAAGTCCCGAATCTGTAGCACAATACATATCGCCTTGATATTTTATAACCGCGTTCACTGTAGCACTTTCAATTCCGGCCACTTCAAAAATATTTGAAAACTGATTTCTCGCCATCTTGAGAACACCCTGACGGGAGGATGCCAACCAGATATTCCCCTGATAATCCACATGTATCCACTCAAAGGAACCATCAAAGTCTTCATAATGCTGTTCCTGAAACTGCATTGATGTATCTATATAACCAAATCCATCATTACCGCATATCCAGAGATTCCCCACATTATCCTCTTCTATATATGCGATATCATGAAGATCGACCCGGGTCATCTGGTGAAGCTTTACAGTATCATTACTAAAATCCAGCCTATACAAATCACTGCCGGATGTGCCCAGTAAAAGCCCCCGGCTCGTTTCCCTAACCACGTTGTAAATCATATCATTATTCTTTTTTTGTCCCACAATTTCCTGTGTTTCCTGCGATATCCAGAACAAAGCTCCTGTTCCATCTATCCCCACAAGATACTGTTCATAAACAACCATGGAGGAAGCTCCCACAATCTGATCGTTCACTACTGTAATCTGATCATCTGATTCAAATTTACAAATCTGCTCCATTGTTCCCACATATACTGTTCCGTCTTCCGATTCCGTAAAACAGCGTATACTATCCGATGGCAATCCATTCTCTGTCGTAAAGAAAGTAAAGGCACCATTTTCGTAGCGGGCAATTCCTCTGTCATTGGTTCCGATCCACAATCTGTTTTTGCTGTCAGTCATCATGGCAGTAACATTGGCGATTCCACTGTCCTGAAGGAATTCAAAGTTCCGCCCGTCATACCGCGTCAATCCGGCGTAGCTTCCAATCCATATACAGCCATCCTCTGTCTCCTCCACCACATTTGCCTCCGAAGAGATCAAGCCTGACCGATTATTATAGAGTTCCCCTACAAATGTCTCCTCTTCATCTTCCTTCGCATATGTAACATCCACCGGATTGATGATGCCCAGCATAATTACAGCAATTATCATCATTCCGGCAAGTTTTTTACTGTGTCTTCTAAATTTTTTTATTTTCAATAGAACCTGTATGATGATAAAAGCGATAAAAACGCAAACCTGCTTGTCTACAATCTCCACAATTGCTTCTCCCGCCACCGAGCAAAGCCACGGCGACACCCCATGCCAGTCCAACATATCATACAAGGCGTCTCCCCACATATTACCACAGCGACCACCATGCAATATAAAATTAAGCGGGGTTGAAACCACCATGCACAGTACGCCCAGCCAAAAGCTCGACACAAGTGCCATGGACAGCTTCGCAATATACCCCTTTTTTACACAATAATGAAATGCAACCGCAAAAACAATGCTTGTCAAAATATATGCCATCGCCTTAACATTCATGAAACCATATAACAAACTGCTGGCGACACCAGTAATAATACCACCGGAAAGCCCCACAAAATATGCGGCAACACAGGTTCCTGTCATATCAAGCCACACCGGGAGATTCGCATACCCTGCAAGGAGCGTTCCGCCAAAATTCAACAGAATACATATTAGAATAATTCCTATTTGCATAAATATCTTTTT
>CAMAMD010000114.1 GCA_945836785.1 uncultured Clostridium sp. | reverse complement strand
GATGATAATGATCACCGAATTCTGTCACATCTGTACAGATGTTTCCTGTTGATGACTTATCATAGGTAACAGGAACATAAAACATATCTCCAAAACCATCGAAAAAGTTTGAAACGAAATCATTATAAATACTTGGTGCTAACATATGTCATTCCTCCTTTTATAATATATATGTTAGTAAATGTATGTTTGAAATTACAACTAAAACAGGATACGATAACTTTGATTTGTAATCTCTGTTTCATTTGTTATATTGAATATATAACAAATTGTTAGCACTGTCAAGAGGTGAGTGCTAACAATTTTGTGAAAATACTGTGAACTTATATTTTTTATACATTTACACCGACGCTACGACTGTTTTCTGCTCCAATCACACAGTCCCTGAAGCATAATTCCACCTATAATAAAGATAATCGCTATCACAGCCTTCATCCGGCTGCTCAGCATTATTTCAAATGTACACTCGGAAGATTCCATTCAAACTTTGCCGCCAGCAGTCGAAGAAGCAATACGAGTACAAGACTTGCTACTGTAGCCAAATCAAGATACCCTGTTTTTTCCAGACATAGGTATGCAACTGCTCCCGCTATGGAAGCTGTTGCATACACATGTTTGCGGAAAATATATGGTACATTGCCTGCGAATATATCCCGTATCACGCCACCGCCAACGCCCGTTATAACACCCACAAACAAAAGCAGTGCCGTATTATCATAACCTGACTGTTCCTGCACACTTCGAATCCCCAGAACTGTGAATGCACCCAGTCCGACAGCGTCTGATATTAACAAAACCTGATTCCAGACGATGGTATGCTCCGGTTTTTTCCATTTGGACATGACAGCTCCAACCAAAAACGCGATCAAGGCTGTTCCAAGTGCAATCAAAGCATTGCGCGGATTCTGGAACGCAGCGGGAGGCAATGCTCCCGTTATCATATCCCGAAGAATTCCTCCCCCTACAGCTGTAACCAGACCAAGTACAAGTACTCCCAGCATATCCATTTCTTTTTTCATAGCCTCTATCGCTCCGGAGACAGAAAAAGCAATTGTCCCCAGAATCTCAAGGAAAAAAATCATATCATTCATATTATTTATGTTCCTCTAACCAACGCATTGCGGTGTAGGCATATACTGCGCTTCCTCCGGCAAGTGCGGTTTCATCAAATTTAACCATAGGGTGATGTTGTGGATACCGGTATCCTTTTTCCGGCTGTCCCGCTGCAAGCGCCAGCATAATCGACGGCACCTCATGACTGACATATGCAAAATCCTCGGAGCCCGCTGACTTTGAAGATTTTTGTTCTCCTCCGAGCGCATTGAGCTCTGCCACTGAGAATGCATGTCCGTCCCCCAACAATTCTTTTACATATTTTTCTGCACAGGCGGATAAATCCTTATCATTCACAAGGGTCGGGCACCCGCTTCCAAACGTCACTACCGCCTCCGCTCTGAACGAACGGGCAATACCCTCTGCTATCTCGGTCATTCTCTGCTTTATAAATTCCCTCGTATCCTCGTCAAAAGTACGAATGCTTCCACCCATAACCACCGTGTCCGGAATTACGTTTGCAGCAGTTCCGGCATTCATTGTCCCGATTGTCAAAACTGCCTTATCATTCATTGCCAGCTCTCTGGCATGAATCTCCTGCAATGCAATCAGGATATGGGCAGCGGCATTAAGCGGATCAACGCCGGTATTTGGCATAGAGCCATGACATCCTTTCCCCTGTACCTTGATTTCAAAATAATCCGCTGCCGGAGCACTGACTCCCGGTGCGGAAACAACGACTGTACCAGCCGGAAACGGCATTCCCGCCATAACATGAATCATCAGTGCAGCATCCACATCCGGATTCTTCAGCAAACCTGCTTCAATCATATCATGGGAACCCTCAAAAATCTCCTCTGCAGGCTGGAACATCAGCTTGATTGTCCCCTCTATCTCGTCCTCATGCTGTTTTAGCAATCGTGCAGCTCCGAGCATCATTGCTGTATGCATATCGTGTCCGCATGCATGCATACGACCGTTTTGGGAAGGGAATTCCACATCAGCCTCCTCTTTGATTGGCAGAGCATCCATGTCACCACGGATGAGAAATACTTTACCTTCCTTTTTCCCTCCTGCCAGAGCAACAAGTCCGGCCTTTCCACATTCCACAGGCTGATATCCCATATCTTCCAGTTCTTTTTTTACATATGCTTTTGTTTCCTTCAGTTCAAACCCGGTCTCAGGATGTGTATGCAGATAACGTCTGTTTGTGACAATCGTTTCCTGTAGCTCGTTTGCCTCTCTCATCAATTCTTCCGATTTCAACTTAATTCCTCCTTTTAAAAGAAAAACGAGAGGATTTGACCTCTCGTTCATTGATTCACCTTTTGGTCAACAGACACATTTCTGTTTATATTATATCCAAGCAGTGAAATAATTACAATCTTATTTTCTTTTTTCAAATAAGCATTACTCTTCCAGTTGTGCAAACACCTCGCCGATTCTCTTATTTATCACAATATCTGCGTTCCTGTCCCTCGGCGTAGGAGCCATGTTGATTACCACCAGATACTTTCCGTTAAAATAATCTATCAGACCTGCCGCCGGATACACAGCCAGAGAGGTTCCTCCTATAATCAACATGTCTGCATGTGATATATGCTGTACTGTCTTTGCAATCGTAGCCTGGTCCAGACCCTCTTCATACAGGACAACATCCGGTTTGATAATCCCTCCACAGGCATCACACTTTGGGATACCATCTGCATCAACAATATATTGCAAATCAAAAAACTTACCGCACTTTTGACAATAATTTCGATGTACGGAACCGTGGAGTTCCAATACTTCCTTACTGCCGGCCGCCTGATGTAACCCATCTATGTTCTGCGTTACAACCGCTTTCAGCTTTCCCTTCTGTTCCAATTCTGCCAGTTTCTGATGTGCCGCATTGGGTTTTGCATCGGTATACAACATTTTATCCTTATAAAAGCGATAAAATTCTTCCGGATTTCTCATATAAAAAGAATGACTTATAATTGTTTCGGGTGGGTATTTATATTTCTGATTATATAACCCATCTACACTTCGAAAATCCGGAATTCCACTCTCAGTCGAAACACCTGCACCGCCAAAAAATACTATGTAATTGCACTCCCTTACAGCCTGGTTAAATCGTTCAATACTGTTTTCTGCCATGCAAATCACCCCATTTCAGACAAATAACACAGCCTTTTTACTTTGTTTTTTCAACATTCACAACTACATTGCCCTTAAATTCATACTCCAGTCCGTCCACATCTGACGCTGTAACCGTAACGATATGTTCGCCTAACGTAAGCTCCTTGCAGTCAATAGCCAAACTCAGCGAGTCCAGCTCCACGTCTGCAATAATATGGGACAAACCTGATACAACAATTGCAAAATCATCCGATAATGAAACTGTATACGTATAACCATCCTGTTTATTTTTTAGTTCAATATCTTTAACAGCAGGTGTAAATGTTTTCTCCACCATTTTTTCTATTGTAATATTTACAACCACATCTCCGGTTGCATCCGCAACCGATACATTATCCGGCAGATAATTCTTCAGATTAACAGTTGTCTGTAAATCTTCGTTATGACCACTGACAGAAATATCGTCGATAACAATCTCCGAAATTTTATCAAGTTCTTCCTGCTGTCCGGCAATTACAACCGTTTGAGGCTGATATTGCACTTCTCCTACCGCATATCCGCTTTCCGGTTTTCCTTTCACATCCACCTGTACCGGAACTGTTTTTTCAGGACAGATCTTAATGCGGATATCCACCATATCATGGCTCATTGTTATCTTATCATTTGATATCGTCTCACCATAAGCATCATAAATTATAATATCACCGCTTGTTTCAAACTCGTCATCCCGACCCGAAACACTGACTGTAGTCTCCGCCGCAACGACTTTATCAACAGCGCTCCTTGGTCCCTCTATTGTAATAATGTTTGGAGATGCTACAGCTTCACATACAGCATAATTCTTTCTCGGTTCCCCTTCTACATTTACATAAACCGGCAACTGAGCTGATACCTTATCTTCCAATATCAGACTCATTGTATTATCTATGCATGTAATACTGATATCATCCTCTAAATTCTTGTTTGTCGGTTCCACAAAAATCTGAACTGTATTTGTAATTGACATGGTTGACAAATCAGCGGTTGCCTTAAAATCCGATGCGGATAATTTGCTGACAACGGAACGACGACCTTTCACAATAATATCAACTGTGTCACCCTTTTCCACGTCATATACCTGATCTAATTCTTCCAGAACATCTCCGTTTATCTGTGTTACAGGGATATCATCTATCTCAACAGTCATCGTATAATCAGAGATATTCATTACAACCAGCCACAATATAATTGCACACACAACAGACAAAATTTTTAAAGAGAGATTATTTAGAAACTTTCTTTTCATTCTTTTTCTT
>CAMAMD010000113.1 GCA_945836785.1 uncultured Clostridium sp. | reverse complement strand
CAGCAGAATATTATATATAGTATTAGAGAAGAAATAGTGAGCGGAATGCAAAAAAGGACATAAAAAAACACTCTTAGCTTGAAATTTTGCAAGAAAAGAGATATAATAAAAATTGTAGCCTTTTTTTACAAAAGAATACAATAAACGCATATTACAATTTGTACTTTACAGATATTATACCACAATATCTTGAAATGTAAAGGGGTATTTTTATGGAAGATGAAAAAGATTACAATAGAAAAAATGTGAATAATATAAAACGCATGCTGACGGTAACTTTTATTATTATGTGTGCTTTGCCGGTTCTGTTCTGTCTGTACCTGACGGTGAAGATGAACAGTTTGGAAAATAAGATTGACTCCTTGTCTACAAAGCTTGCGGCAACCGAGACAGATATTGCATCGAAGGAAGAACAGCCGGACAATCTGGCGGAACTTGATCAGGAAGCATATGATGATCTGGGAAAAAGTACAACGGACCAGAATCATACACTGATGGTGGAAGAGGGAGAAAATATGGATGAGGAACCGGATATTACGATATCCGGAAATGACAGTATGCCTACGGTGAGCAATGGTAAGAAAGTATATCTTACTTTTGATGACGGACCAAGCATTTATACAGGTGAGATTCTTGACATTTTGAAAGAGAATAATGTGAAAGCAACGTTCTTCTGCGTATATAATGACGATCAGAGTGTATGGCCGTATTACAGCAGAATCGTAGAAGAGGGGCATACGCTTGGTATGCATTCTTATTCGCATGTATATAGTACTGTTTATGCGAGCAGGGATTCCTTTGTGGAGGATGTGACGAAAATTCATGATTTTCTGTATGAGCAGACCGGAGTGGACTGTAAATTTTACCGTTTTCCGGGTGGAAGCTCCAATACGGTATCAAATGTTGACATTCAGGAGCTGATGGAGTATCTATATAGTGAAGGCATTACATATTATGACTGGAATGCATTATCGGGAGATGCAGTGGATGCTTCGTTGAGTGCGGAACAGTTAAATGAGAATATTATGGGTTATGTGAGAAATAACCCGGGAGATTCTATCGTCCTTATGCATGATCTCAAAAATGGATATGCAACGGTGGAGAGCTTGCAGGATTTAATTGATACATTGCAGGCAGAAGGATATGAGATTTGTGCGATTGATGAAAATACGAAGCCGGTGCAGCATGTACGCTATGTGGGAACCGTTACGTCAAAGGGTGAATAAGAATGGTAATGCAGTCACATTACGATAAAATATAAGGCAGGTTATAAGTCATGGATTTTACTATGGCAATGAATTATATAGAGGAAAAAAATAAGCTCGGCTCTGTGCCGGGCTTAGATAATATAAAAGAGCTTTTGCGAAGATTGGGAAATCCGCAGAATAAATGCAGATGTTTGCAGATTGCGGGGACGAATGGCAAAGGCTCTATTTTTTCGTTCGTGCAGGAAATTTTGCTTGAGGCGGGATTTTCAGTGGGCAGATATATTTCTCCTACGATTTTTACTTATCTGGAACGGTTTCAGATAAGTAAGCAAAATATGCCGGAGGAAACATTTGCGGAGATATTAGGTACGGTGGCGGAGAAAGTATCGGAAATGGAACGGGACGGGCTGCAAAGTCCTACAGCTTTTGAGATAGAAACTGCGGTGGCATTTTTATATTTTGCCGAGCAAAAGGTGGATTATGCCCTGATTGAGTGTGGTATGGGCGGGGCACTTGATGCGACAAATGTAATCGCACATCCGGTTATATCAGTGATTGCTTCCGTGAGCAGAGATCATATGCAGTTTTTGGGAAATACACTTGCGGAGATTGCAACACAAAAGGCAGGGATTATTAAACAGGATGGTATTTGTGTATCTGCACCGCAGACTTCGGAGGTGACTGCCGTTTTGGAGGATGTCTGCGGCAGAAAAGGAACAGAATTTATACAGATACGTGAATCGGATTTGCATATTTTGGAGATGGATTTGCACAAAACAGTATTTTGCTATAAAGGTGATGCGTATAGCATAAAGCTGTTGGGTGAACATCAGGTGATGAATGCTGCGGTGGCGATAGAGACGGCGAGAAGGATAGAGGGTGTTCGCAGTACGGATATCTGTAGGGGATTGAATAGTACTGTGTGGCGTGGACGGATGACAATGGTATGTGATAATCCCTATGTCTTTGTAGATGGTGCACATAATGAGGCGGCCTGGAAATATTTAAAAAAGGCTGTCAATAAGTATTTTACAAACCGAAGGATTATTTATATAATAGGTGTATTGAAGGATAAAGAATATGAAAAGATGGTAGATATTCTGGCAGATACGATGGACAGCGCAATCACTGTGACGCCGGATACACCCCGTGGACTGGACGGGGCATGTCTGGCGGAGCTGATTGGTCAAAAAGGGATTGCGGTTTCTGTTGCGTCATCCGTGGATGATGCTGTCCGGCAGGCTGTATGCAGCGTCAATACATTGAGATTGTGCGGTACAGAACAGGAAGAGCCGATTATTTTGGTGTGTGGTTCACTGTCTTTTATAGCGGATTATCTGGATTATAAATGGGATAAGATATGATAGGTTGAGGCTTTTTATATGGATAGAATAGATAGATTGATGGAACATTCGCTGTTTCGGGATTGTATGTTCAAAATTGCGGAGGCAGAGCAGGACAGAATTTTTTGCCTGCATGGTATGGAGCATAGTCTGGATGTAGCCAGAATCGGCTATATCATAAATATGGAAGAACAGCTGCATATTGATAAGGAATTGATATATGCCGCAGCACTATTACATGATTTGGGAAGATGTATGGAGTATGAAGAAAACATTTCCCATCATCAGGCAGGGGTTGGCATTGCAAAAACAATTTTGTCAGATTCCGGTTTTCATGAAAAGGAAACAGAGGATATCTGCCGGGCTATATTAAAACACAAGGAACCCTGTGAAGAAAACGGCTCGAAGGATTTGAGCTATCTGCTTTATACCGCAGATAAATTGTCCAGAAATTGTTTCGCATGTAAGGCAAGCGACGCATGCTACTGGCAGGAAAATCGTAAAAATAAACACATTGTGCTGTAAGACAGATATCGGGATGACAGCCGTAAGAATTTGTGATAGGAGAAAAAGATGACTGATAAGATTGTAATAGGAAAAAGAGTGTTTAAATTGGGTGGAAATGGTGCAACAGTGCAACATCCTTATATAATGGGCATTTTGAATGTAACCCCGGATTCATTTTCGGATGGGGGTAAGTTCAATGATATAGATAAAGCCTTACAGCATACCGAGCAGATGATGAAGGACGGAGCAGACATTATTGATGTGGGAGGGGAGTCAATCCGACCGGGACATATGAAGATATCGGTTGCGGAGGAGATTGAAAGAACCTGTTTTGTGATAGAAGCAATCAAGGAAAATTTTGATATACCGGTTTCACTGGATACTTATAAGCCGGAGGTTGCGGAGGCAGGATTGCTTGCCGGAGCAGACTTGATTAATGACATATGGGGGCTTAAGTGGGATGACAGGATGGCACCGCTGATTGCGCGGTATGGCGTTCCTTGCTGTCTCATGCATAACAGACATAATACGGCTTACGGAAATTATCTGGAGGAAGTGATAGAGGATGTACGGGAAAGCATAGATATTGCACTGGCTGCGGGAATTAAACCGGAGCAGATTATCACGGATCCGGGAATCGGCTTTGCAAAGGATACACAGCAGAATCTGATTATGATGAATAATCTTGAGAAGCTGGTGGAACTCGGATATCCTGTATTGCTTGGAACATCCAGAAAATCCATGATTGGAAATACGTTACAGCTTCCTGTGGAAGAACGGGAGGAAGGCACGATTGCTACATCTGTGATTGGCCTGATGAAAGGCTGCAGCTTTTTCCGCGTACATGATGTGAAAGCAAATGTGCGGGCGCTTAAGATGACGGAGGCAATTCTTCGGAGCTGACAGGAAAGGATATGAAGAATGGATAAAATTGTTATAAAGGATCTGGAGATATTTGCATATCACGGCGTTCTGGATCATGAGAAGCGGAACGGACAGACGTTTATTGTGACAGCGGAATTATTTCTTGATTTGAGAGATGCGGGTATGACAGACGATTTGGACAAAACCGTAAATTATGCCGAAGTATGTGGGGATATTGAAACTGTCATGACAGGAGAAAAATATAACCTGATAGAGGCCGCAGCGGAAAATATTGCCGATACAATTTTGCTAAAATATGATAAAATAAAAGAGGTTCATGTCACATTAAAAAAACCGGGTGCACCGATCGATATGGTCTTTGATTCCATGTGTGTGGATATAACCAGAAAAAAACACATTGTATATCTGGGAATCGGTTCTAATCTGGGGGATAAGGAAGGGTATCTGGATTATGCCGTAGATCAGCTGAATAAGGATGATTACATTAAGGTGAATAAAGTTTCTACATATATTATAACCAAACCATATGGGGATGTGGAGCAGGAT
>CAMAMD010000112.1 GCA_945836785.1 uncultured Clostridium sp. | reverse complement strand
TGTCCGGCTTAATATGTTTTTGAGATATCCCCCCTTAATCCTCTCTTTTCCATGTATAATAAAATTGAAGTAATCCAATTCTTGATTTCGTATCAGTCTTTTCATTCAAACTGGCTATATGTCTGTATAAAGCTGCCCGGGAAATTGCAAGTTTTACCGCAATATCCTGCACATTTTCATCCGATATCAGCAATATCTGCAGAACCTCCTGTTCCCTATCTGTGAGAGAGAATGCTTTGGAAAAAGTGATAAACCTTTCCTCATCACTGATTTCCACCTTATGTTCTTTATTATCAGCCTCCTCCGGCCTAAGTTGGATAGAAGCAGAATATACAAAAACTGCAACACTGATAAATGCAAACAAAATCAATGCCGTTATAATGATGGTCATCCCACCGGCTGATAATAATGTGACGGAGATCGTCCCGGTAAGAACCGCACACAGATTATTCGTCGCTCTTCCGAGCCCCGCCCAAAGTTGCGGAAGCTTCATGTAATATGCCAAATCCATAAATGCTGCCGTAAAGAAAACGACAAAAAAGCCCGCCGAAAGATAAAATATAATCAGCCCCGATATGAACGATCCTCCCAATTCTATAAACACAACACAAATCGTTGATAACAGCGTCACGCAATACATAAGCATTCCCATATACTTACGTTCTTTGATATCATACAAAAATCCGGCACAGATTCCGCTTACAGCCAGCAACAGCCTTGGCCATTGTCCGATATCCACGCTCCCTGCCGCATGCACCAAGGTCACCGAAACATCCAATGTCGAAAAAATGCATGTCATGAGAATCACACAAACCAGTAACGCCCCACCAGCAATAACGGGATTCTTAATTTCTGTTTTTGCTACCATAATTTCTTCTGTTTCCGAATGTTCTCCTTTATCCCAGCCGGCCTCGTCACTGATTCTTATTAATAAGATAACAAATATTCCCAACGCTACCGAAAGAACAATGGACTGCACAACATCATTCGGCACAAGGTTATTATTTAAAAACTGAAAAAAAACACCAACTGCATAAGTGATTCCTACATATCTCGCCAAATACTTTTTATTTTTTTCAAACACACGTATGGTCAGATAATGAACTGCACTCCCTGCAATTCCAAACAAGACAAATAATATACATCCCATTGTCAGCGTCAGTGCATAAGAGGCATGCTGCCAAATCACAAAAATACATATAATCCCAAAGATTGCACCGGAAAACACCATAATATTTTGTATATTTTGTTTAATAATCCGATAAAGTACGGGAAAAATCAAAAATCCGATGACACTGGCTCCCAAAATGTAGCTCTGGGCTGTAACCACACCTTCTGCATCTGTCACATACGCCATCATGTTGTCAAACATATATTCTGTTCCAAGAAATATAAAACTGAATAATGCCAATGCAACAATTGCTTTTAATATTCTTTTGTGTTCTAAATCTATATTCAACAATCTATTATCAACTCCATACAATCAAAATACGTTTATTTTTTACCGTCAAAAGTACATTTTATTATACACAAAAATCTCATCGAGGCAAGTTGACATATGTCTCAACTTATTAAAAATCCTATCCCCCATCAAAAAAGCTAATGAAACCCACTTCCTCTGGCAGGATTATGACATTCCTCCTTTTTTCGCATAATATATACAAAAAAGGAGAAATATAACGTGTCAAGTAATTATAACCAGAGCTCCCATGGCAATTGCCGCAGATGTGTCGATGCACTCTGGCCTGATGATGGCTGGCATAATAGATGCGACTGTCACAGAGATAAGCATGATGATTGGTGCGATATATGCAGAGACCGACGCGATGACAGACGTGATGACCGCAGAGACCGACACGATGACAGACGTGATGACCGCAGAGACCGATACGACAACCGGCCATGGATATAAATAGGGAAAGGGCTGCCTCGGCAGCCCTTTCATCATATACTAAAATATACAGAATATTGACTTGAATTTTACACACTTCTGATAGTTATAAATTTTACGTTTTTGTATAGTTAAAATAAAAACCTAGCCAGATGCAAGATAGTTTTCTATTTAACGGGATACACCGTTATATCCGGCAAACGTCAAGGGAGGGTTCATTTTGAAACAAAACATATCCGGCGGAATTGTTGTACTCTTATTCCTGTTATATGTGGCAGGTGGAGATATAATGGGAAAATATTTAAGAATAAAAGAATACAGTCATTCAACACTTGTTGCCATAGCAATTGCCTGGAATCTTTTATTTATTTTCGGCATTGTTATTTACGTGAAATATAAAAAATCAAAAAAAATAAAGCGGGAACGCCAGACAAACGAGGTAATCGACTATGCAAAGGAATCGGCAGTATACCACCCAAATCCTCCTTTATCAGAGTCTCAAACGAAGCAACAGAGTTCCAGCAACATCTCCGGGCAGACAGGCGATTCATATTATAAGGGAACAGCATACAGCACAGACCGTCACATTCTTGATGAATATGCCAAGGAACGCAAACGTGTCACCGAAACAGATTCTAACCATTTTCGAAGTTTCCCTATGTCACGTATCCTTATGGTCATTTGCACACTTGTGGTTTGTATTCTGCTTTATAATGTATTAGTTCAAAACGGAGATATAAATACCGGTACTGCTGACAGAATGAAACATTCTTTCAACACTCTAATTGGACCGATAAGGACAGAATTACCAATCGCCATCATCTTCTTTGTCATTTACCGCATATATACCAGACGTTCCAAACGTAAACGGCTTGGGGACGACAGTGTCATATACCAAAAACTAATACCCGGTCTTGTGGAAGATACATTTGGTCCCAACAGCTCTTTTTCACGTACTCAGGGTCTTAATATCGATGAGGTTTTCCGACTCAATTGTTTCAGTCATCAACAGACAATTGTGGAAGGTAAAAATCTCATTTCCGGAACCTACAAAAATGTACCTTTCCAATGCGGATGTGAACACGTCGAATATGAATATAAAGAAACCGATAGTGATGGTTATACAGTTACGCAACGTGCGACATTATTCAATGGTATAATGATCTCTGTTCCATTTCACAAGAGTTCATCCAGCCCATTAGGTCTTCGTTCCAATTCAAGGGAAGAGGTGGGCGATTCCATTGAGAATGAAAGCAAAAAATACAACCGTTTTCATGTACAAATCACAGAAACGGAAAGTGTATATTTTAACAGATTATTCTCCATCCATTCTACAAATGATGAAAACATGTTTTATATCCTGACGCCAAATATGATGGAGAAACTGGCTGCCCTGTATACGACATCCTATATTTCAAATCAATTTTATGGAATATATATATGCTTCGACCGGGACAGATTATATATGGGAATTAATTCTAAGCTATATCTCAACTTCAACGCTGTAGAACCTACAGCCGCTGCACTTGACGACCTGCAGCAAAAGATAGTTCAGGATCTGTCCACAGTCAAACAGCTTTTAGACCATGCACTGGCATTGTAAAAAACAGCCCTTATGCCAGCAGCTTATCAATAATACCAATAAGATTGGAAATATTAATCGTAAGTTCACCATGATATATAGCCACTGGCACGTCCGCATCCAACCCGTATATCACAGGATACACCTCACTGGTAAAATCATAAACCAGTATCATTTTCTGGTACGGATTGACAATCCAGTACTCACGCACGCCAGCTTCCATATATTTTGCGAGCTTCTTTCCATAATCTCTCGTCTTTGTTGACTTGGATGTAACCTCCAGAACAAAATCCGGTGCCCCATATATCCCGAACGTTTTCAGCTTATCTTCATCACAAAGTATCACAACATCCGGCTGAATCATAGTTTTTTCATCACAGTCAAGCTGCACATCAACAGGTGATATAAACGGCGTACAGCTACCGCCCTTACCCAGAATATAGTTCGATATCTGTCTATACACTTCTCCCGCAATAAGCTGATGAAATGTGGTAGGTGCAGCCACATCATATATATATCCGTCTATCAGTTCCACTCTGCGTTCCTCCGGAAGTGCTCTATAGTCGTCCACCGTATACTCTCCCTGCCTTTTTACAGAATACGCGGCACCTGAATCCATAACCATACCGGCAGACGGAGTATCACTATGCATATCTGCATACCGAAAATCTTTATTCCCATCATTAAAAATCCGCTCCAGTGCTTCCAGCGTGTCATAACGCGGTGATGTTGTCTCCCCCGAAAAAATCTTCTGGATGGTCCCAAGCGGAACACCTGACATTTCAGCCATCATCGCATAAGTGTAACCCTTATCCCTTTTTTTGGCTTTCATTTCCTCAATCGTCATAATACCCCTCCTGTACAATATAAGTATATAAACCAAGTAGTATCTTGAATAAGATTATAGTAATAAAAGCGAAAAAGGTCAACCCTAAAACGCCCGTTTTATATCCATTTTTTATCCATTATATACCCGTTTTTATGCAATATTTCCATTTTATATCCGTCTCACCGGTATCTGAATCTCGGTCAACCATTCCTCCGGTTTTTCCTTATTCCACA
>CAMAMD010000111.1 GCA_945836785.1 uncultured Clostridium sp. | reverse complement strand
TGGAAGATGATTTCAACAGAAGAAATGATCACGCAGATATTTTGGCACATGTTATCGAACATAACGAAGTATATCTGCAGTATCAGCCGCAGGCAAATGTATCTGACGGAAAAATCACAGGATTTGAGGCACTGATGCGTATTGAATCCGATTTAGCAGGATTTATTTCTCCGGCAGAATTTATACCAATTGCAGAGGAAAGTGGCATTATCAACCAGCTGGGCGAATGGGCACTGTTTGAAGCATGCAATTTTAACAACGCATTAATCCGCAGCGGTTTTGGTCCACTCAAAGTATCAGTCAATGTTTCTACCATGCAATTAAAAGATGACCATCTGATAGATGTTGTCAAATCCATCCCGGAAAAAACAGGTATGGATTTATCCCATCTTGAAATTGAAATTACCGAAAGCGTACTTATGAATTCCTTTGAACACAATTTAAAGCTCATAACGCAATTCAAGGAACTTGGTATCTCCATTGCATTGGATGACTTTGGCACAGGCTACTCTTCCTTTAATTACCTGACACAGATACCGATTGACACCTTGAAGATTGACAAATCTTTTATTGACGGAATATGCAGCAACGAAAAGGATAAATATATTGCCGACTCTATCATATCCCTCGCCCACAAGATGAATATCTCCGTTGTTGCGGAAGGCGTGGAGGATACCGAGCAGCTTAAAATACTCCAGGAGCAGTTTTGCGATACACTTCAGGGTTATCTTTTCTCGAAGCCACTCAACTCCAATGCATTTATTGATCTTCTCAGCAAAGAAAAGAAAAACACCTCCGAATCCTGAGTCTTCAGGATTCAGAGGTAAAGATTATAAAATATTATTCCAAAAACTGTCTAATGATAGGCAGTTTTTTTCTTGCATCATAACGTCCCAGTTTATACATATATTTGAGCTTGTCCGTATTTTTCTCAACACGACCAATCTTCACACTTCTTGATGGCCGGATAACTAAAATATTTCCAGCTTTCTCGCCTTCTCTGATATGCTGTAAGGTACGGTTATACATCTCATGTCTCTCTCTGCATGCCTCGACATACGCCGGATATTTGCTGTATTTTTTCTCAATAATATGGATACTGGAATCCGGTTTTTTTACATAACCCTCCGGTCTGGTCAATATGACAATATTTTTCTTATACCCAATATGCTCAAAATATGCAACAGGTATGCTGTCTGTCGTTCCTCCATCCAACAGTTTCTTCTCGTTAACCTCAACCATACGCGATACCAACGGCAATGATGCCGAAGCCCGCATATAATCCATGTCATATCGAAAATCCCTGCATCTGATATACTCCGCTTTTCCTGTTTCCACATTGCTACATGTCACATAAAATGGTATTTTCTCTGCATTTTTTTTGAATGTATCATAGTCAAACACACTCAGCTCATTTGGGATAGTATCATAACAGAACTTTACATTGAAAATATCACCTGTCGTAATCCATGACTTTAAACTCACATATCGTTTATCATGAATATATTTCAGATTATATCTGACACTGCGCCCCAACTGCTCAGACATATATGAACATCCGTGTATGGCCCCCGCCGATACACCAATCACACCGTCCGGCCATATATTTTCCTGCAGGAATACATCCAAAACACCGGCAGTATACATGCCACGCATTCCACCGCCCTCCAGTACAAGGCCGACTTTATCACGTTCCTGTGATGTAACTTTATCCTGCATTATAATATGTGTATCCATTTTCATTCCCCCATTTGTTCCATGACTCATGTCCCATAGACAAGTAACTTACATAGCGCAGGCTTATGCATAATTGCTATACAATATATAAGCGAAATATACAGCATAGAACACCAGCATAATAATACCGCCCGACCGTTTCAGTTTCTTATCCTTCATCACGCACAGGAACAGAAGAACCGCTGCAGCTATAGCAACTATGGCATCTTTGATAAATGCAGTTTCAAACGATATCGGTGAAATCACTGCGGCAGTACCCACTACGAACAAAATATTAAAAATATTACTGCCCACAATATTTCCGATTGCAATATCTGCCTTGCCACGTTTTGCTGCAGTCGCCGAAGTAACCAATTCCGGCAGGGATGTTCCAAACGCCACGATAGTAAGTCCGATTAAACGAGGGGTCATTCCCAGCTGAGCTGCAATATAACTGGCTGAATCTACAGTCACATTACTTCCCAATACAATGCAGACACCGCCAATCACCACAAGGCACAATAATCTGAGCATTGTATCCTTCTCGGTTATCACCGTTTCCTCATCATCCGATTCTCCATTTTTGGCAGAATGCACCAGATATACCATAAATAATGCCATAAATACAAGAAGAATCAGTCCGTCCCATCTTGATAATTCTTCTCCAAAGATACCAAGCACCAAAAGCAACACTGTAATGAATACAACAAACGGTATCTCTATCCGAAATGTATTTTTCTTAATTTGCAGTGCTGCAACACAGGATGCCACACCCAGTATCAGAAGTACATTCATAATATTACTTCCGATTACGTTTCCGACTGAGATTCCCGCATTTCCGGACAATGAGCCTTTAATACTGACCGCAGCCTCCGGCAATGAAGTTCCAAAGGCAACAATCGTAAGTCCGATTACCATTTGGGGAATATTAAATTTGGTTGCAATCTTCGATGCATTTTCTACGAAAATATCCGCACCCTTTATCAGAATCGCAAATCCGGCAACAATAAAGCCGATGTTAAATATTATCTGCAAAAAAGCCTGATCCGGAAGAATATCCAAAAATGATAAAACGACAAGAGCAACAACGATTACTCCTAATATTATATTCTTTTTATTCATACACTGCTCCTTCAGCAATAAATGCATATTTTATTGATTTTTTCTAACCCATTTAATTGTTTCTTTCACGCCGGAATTGTCATTCAAATCTATCGCATGAAAGACATCCAGGTACTCCTGCTCTACCTGACGCATCGTTCCCCGATAAAAGTCAGGCGTAGCCGCCACATACGGCGGCTCATCAGCCAGTTTCACAGCCATAAATTCCAGAAATTCATAATACAGCATGGCATCGTCAATAATCTTCACCATTTTCCGCTCATACTCCGTAAGGGGCGAGCCTAGAAATTTCTCATAGATTACCTGTGCCAGCTTATCTTCAATATTCTGATATTCCACCAGATATTTCTTCACAGGTCTTGTGACATCCGATATATAAGCTTCCGATGCATCATGCAACAGACATGCCATCTTTACTCTTGGAGTCTCTCTTCTGGCACATGCCTCCTCATAACAATTCAGGCAATGTGCACCCACAGAATAGAAACTGGAATAGTGTCCGTTTGCCCTGCATAAAAGTGACAATGCATGCGCAATATCCTCAATTTTGATATCCTCTGCCACAGGTTCTAACGGATATACCTGTATTTTTGTATATGTTGTAATATGGTCTGCCATCTCAACTTTTCTCCGTGTCTTACCACAACTCATTTGTAAAACAAAACCATCTGTTTCTTCTGACTAGAATATGATATCGTGTTTTCCTCCCAAAGAACGGGCACCATTCACGATCATCACAACACCAAGCCCTATCCCCACAACGATTGTGATAATTCCTACAATCAAACTGCTGACACCGATTGAATTTAATTTCTGATACAATTTTTCCATTTTCTTTACCTCCTGAATTTTATTATCTATTTTTACAGTGCATCACCTTATTGAACGCCATACTGCTCATAATATGCGTCAATTGCCGCCTTTAAGGTATCATCAATGATCACCTTCCCGTTATATGGCTTATTGTAAAGATGCTCTACTACCTCTGCCATCGTAACAATGGCTGTGGTCTTAAGTCCATAGTTTTCTTCTATTTCTGCCAGAGCACTCTTGGAACCCTGACCTCTCTCCATACGGTCAACCGACACTACCAGTCCGAGAACATCAACATTTCCCTGTGCTTTCACGATAGGGAGTGTCTCCTGGATAGACGTACCCGCTGTCGTTACGTCCTCAATAATGACAACCTTATCTCCATCATTTATCGGACTGCCCAGCAAAATGCCCTTATCCCCATGATCTTTTATCTCCTTACGATTTGAGCAATATCTGATATCAGCACCATACTTGTCCGCAATCGCCATCGTCGTGGCAACCGAAAGCGGAATTCCTTTATATGCCGGACCAAAGAGTACATCAAAATCAAATCCAAATTTACTCTTTATTGCTTCCGCATAATACTCTCCGAGACGCTTTAACTGTGCTCCTGTCCTGTAGAATCCCGTATTAACAAAAAACGGTGTTTTTCTTCCACTTTTCGTTACGAAATCTCCAAACTTCAACACATTACAGTCAATCATAAACTCTATAAATTTTTCTTTATACTGATCCATTTTTTTACTCCTTATGAATTTTTTCCACATCTATATAATTTTAATCCAAATGCATGTAATTGACAAGTGTTTTTATTCATCGAATTTATCATTGATAATTGTCTATTCTTATCTTAAAAATCGAAAATGACACAATTTGTTGCATTTTGATTTTTATATTGATTTATATTGTTTATTATACTACTATTATTTTGTTATATATAACTGTTTATATGCTCGA
>CAMAMD010000110.1 GCA_945836785.1 uncultured Clostridium sp. | reverse complement strand
TAAGTGCTGACGTTTTCAAACAGTCTGTGATTGAAATAGTATGGTCGGAAGATTTATGTTATCCCAACATATTTTCCAGTGTCTTACGGATTTCTTTGATAAAGTCCTGGCTGTTTAATACTGTGACATCTTTCAGGCTGGTGATCAGCGCTAAGTCCTTGGTCATGCGTCCGGATTCGATGGTTTCCACAGTAGCTTTTTCCAGTTTGTCTGCAAAATCGCAAAGTGCAGGAATCTGATCCAGTTCACCACGTTTTCTGAGGGCTCCTGTCCATGCAAAAATAGTAGCCACGGAATTAGTGGATGTTTCTTCCCCTTTTAAATGTTTGTAATAGTGTCTCTGCACCGTACCATGAGCTGCTTCGTACTCGTATACACCGCTTGGGGAAACCAGTACGGAAGTCATCATAGCCAGTGAACCAAATGCAGAAGATACCATATCACTCATCACATCACCGTCATAGTTTTTACATGCCCAGATAAATCCGCCTTTTGATTTCATGACACGTGCAACCGCATCATCGATCAAGGTATAGAAATACTCGATACCTGCCTCTTCAAATGCCTCTTTATACTCTTTGTCATAGATTTCCTGGAAGATATCCTTGAAAGTGTGATCATATTTTTTGGAAATCGTATCTTTTGTGGCAAACCAGATATCCTGCTTCAGATCCAGAGCATATTTCAGACATGCACGTGCAAAGCTTTCAATGGATTTGTCGGTATTGTGCATTCCCTGAAGGACGCCTGGTCCTTTAAAATCATGAATCGTTTCGCGAATCTCTGTTCCATCTTCACCGGTAAATACCAGTTCTGCCTTTCCCGGACCCGGAACATCGATCTCAACATTTTTATAAACATCACCATAGGCATGTCTTGCCAGAGTGATTGGTTTTTCCCAGTTTTTCACACAAGGCTCGATACCTTTTACTATAATAGGAGTTCTGAAAACGGTACCATCCAAAGCTGCTCTGATGGTACCATTTGGGCTTTTCCACATTTCTTTCAAATTGTATTCTGTCATTCTGGCAGCATTTGGTGTAATGGTAGCACATTTTACAGCAACACCATATTTTTTAGTTGCCTCTGCGGAATCTATGGTGACCTGATCATTTGTCTCATTTCGATACTCCAGACCCAGATCATAATACTCCGTTTTTAAATCAATAAATGGATATAACAACTCCTCTTTGATCATCTGCCAGAGAATCCTTGTCATTTCATCTCCATCCATTTCGACAAGTGGGGTTGTCATTTTGATCTTATCCATACTGCTGTCTCCTCTTCTATTATTTATAATTTTTTGCTCATTAAGTTTTTCAGATAAATATGCTCTTAAGATTAAAATGCTCTTCAGATTACCATGCATATGTTTTATGTTTCACTTTGATTGGCGCTTTCACCATATACTTCGTACAGACCATTTTTTACCATATTTTCAAAGGCATTGATCATATGAGCATGTGCCAGTTCCTCTGCCTTATCCGCGTCCTTGGCCTTTATGGCTTCCATAATCATACGATGTTCATTATTGGATTCGGTTCCACGGTTGGTTGACAGCGTTTTTCTTCTGACCCGAAGTACATAGTTATGATAATCCTTTAACAAATGCTCCAGCATTTTGGAATCACAGGCTTCATACATAATCTCATGAAAACGGTTATCCAGTTCAGCCATCTGATCCATATGCCCCTTCTGGGCGTGAAATTCTGCCAGATAAACATTTTCTTCCATTTCTTCCATCTGTTCATCTGTTATTTTTTCGGTTGCCCATCTGGCACAAAGACCTTCCAGTCTGGAACGGATCATATAAATATCCTTTACATCATTGACAGTTATACCTGTTACATAAGCTCCCTTATTGGGAATGATCTGAATCAGCCCTTCCAGTTCCAGCTGTCGGAAAGCCTCTCGGACAGGAGTTCTGCTTACTCCCAGTTCTTCTCCGATGGCAACTTCCTTCAGTTCCTCATGTTCTTTGTATTTTCCGCTTAAAATATCATCTCTGATTTTATGGAACACACGGCCTCTTAAAGAATATTTATCAGAGACCTCTTGCTTCACATCATATTTACTCATTACTTTCTCCTAATTCTGCTTTGACCTCAGCGATTACTTTTAACAATTCTTCATCCGTCAAGACAGTTACACGTCCTTCATCATATTGCTTGTCCACCCAGACTTTGACACGTTTTACCAGTTCACTGTTCTTTTCTACCATATCCTTGCCGGTATACTTGAAATAGGTATTAATCCAGTGTGCAATGCCTGCCAGCCCGGAGGTATTGGAAACAGCACACAAAGCAGGACGATTTAAGAATTTCTCGGTATCAAAAATATTATAGATTTCCTCATTCTTCAAAAGTCCGTCTGCATGAATGCCTGCCCTTGTGACATTAAAATTCTTTCCGACAAAAGGAGTTCTTGGTGGAATCTGATATCCGATTTCCTTCTCGTAATACTCTGCAAGCTCTGTAATCACTGTGGTATCCATACCATTTAAATCACCTTTTAACTGGGCATATTCAAATACCATGGCTTCCAGCGGAGTATTACCGGTTCTCTCACCAATACCAAACAGGGAAGTATTGACACCACTGCATCCATATAACCATGCTGTGGTGGAATTACTTACCGCTTTATAGAAATCATTATGTCCATGCCATTCGATCAACTCATGAGGAACACCGGCATGTTTATGTATCGCATAAATGATACCCTGTACTGATCTGGGAATAACAGCACCCGGGAAGTTGACACCATATCCCATGGTATCACAGGCACGTACCTTAATCGGAATTTTATATTCCTCCATCAATTTCATAAGTTCCAGACAGAATGGTACAACATAACCATAAATATCTGCTCTGGTGATATCCTCCAGATGGCATCTGACGCTGATTCCCTCTTCCAGACAATCCCTTACCACACTGAGATAATGTTCCATTGCCTGTCGTCTGGTCATCTTCATTTTCAGGAAAATATGATAATCAGAACAGCTGACCAGAATACCGGTTTCTTTCATACCGATTTCTTTTACCAGCTTAAAATCTTCCTTTGATGCCCTGATCCAACTGGTGACTTCCGGAAATTCATACCCTCTCTCCATACATTTGTATACTGCATCTCTGTCCTTTTTACTGTATAAAAAGAATTCGCTTGCACGGATCATACCATTTGGGCCACCAAGACGATGGAGATAATCATATATGGTTACAATCTGATCCGTTGTATAAGGTGCCCTGGACTGCTGTCCATCACGGAAGGTGGTATCTGTAATCCAGATATCCTTTGGCATGTTATGGGGTACAATTCTATCATTAAAGGGAATCTTGGGAATCTCAGAATAGGGAAACATATTTCGGAAAACGTTGGGCTTTTTCACATCGTCCAAAATATACATATGTTCCTCAATTTCCAATAAGTTATTATGATGATTCATGGAAACGGGTCTATTGGTAAAATATTGTTCATTATTGTCTGGCATAATGTTGTTCCTCCGATCGAATGATCTCATATGCGATAATAAAGATATTCGCATCTATTCTATATACTACACCGCATATGTTCTGTATCATTGTATACACCAGTACATAATTATGTCAACATAAAATTTTCAGGTTGTATCATTCCATACCCCTGCTTATTCCACGGTTCCCCTAAATCCTTTGCTGTAAGAAGCATCCTTCTTTTACAATATTCATTTGATTCATTGGGACTATTCTCAAAAAAGAGTGCCGCCAGACCTGAAACAATGGCTGTAGCCATGGATGTTCCGCTTTTCCTGCAGTAATATCCATTGTCCCTTTTATTTGATATTTCCATGGATGAACGACAGGAAATGATTTCTGTTCCCGGTGCAACCAGATCCGGTTTCCTGCATATGTCATTCTCTCTTCCCCTACCGGATTTCAGTTGGCAGGTATTTGGAAAATCATGTTCCATTTCTCCTTCATGACATCCTACCGCAATGATATTCCTATTTCTTCCCAACATGGAAATAGATTCGTTTTCCGGTCCTCCATTTCCCGCTGCGCATATCACAACGATTCCCTTTCTCCATGCTTCATTTAATAATGCCATGATTTCCTGATAATCCTGTTCTTGAAATCCCACATCTGTCCCAATGGAAATGTTCAGAACTCGTACATGATAAATGTTTTGAAGGGATAATATCCACTGAATTCCCTCTATCATATGTTCCACTTTACCATTTCCTTTTTTATCAAGTACTTTTGCAACCAGCAAATTGGCATGGGGTGCAATTCCTTTATAATACCCGTTGGATGCAGTTCCATCTCCTGCAATGCATCCACAAACATGGGTTCCATGTCCGTAATCATCATATCCAAAATCATTTTGGTTTTGGACAAAATCACAGAAATCCACAATTCTTCCATCGAAATCCAGATGGGTACTGTCAATCCCACTATCCAGTACTGCCACCGTACAAGGTATCCCATTTATGTGCAAATCATTTAGATGAAGCTGTTTTCTAACTCGATTCATAAGACAAAAAAACTCCCGACTTTTACCTATCATATGTCGGGAGTCTCTTGTTTGGAGTTTGTACTATTTTATTATTTCTATATCTTCCGGAATTGCTCCGTCTGC
>CAMAMD010000109.1 GCA_945836785.1 uncultured Clostridium sp. | reverse complement strand
TATATGAGTGAAGAAACAAAAGCAAACTTAGATGGTGTTGAGGAAAAAGAGATAACAAAAGCCGGAGGAGGGGCTGCCCTGTTTGGCATTATACTCGGATTTCTGGCTTCAATCGCCGGGATTATTCTGGGTGCAGTTATACTCGGAAACAATGGAGGAAATGCACTTGGTATCATATTGCTTGTGGTATCGATTTTGTTATTTTGTGTGATGTGTGTTCTTCCGGCAGGATTAAAGGTGATTCATCCAAATGAAGCAGCAGTATATACGCTCTTTGGAAAGTATTATGGAACTATAAAATCAGCAGGATTTTATTATGTGAATCCGTTTGTTGTCTGTTATAACCCATCTGCTCACAGTGCAGTGGATGAGCTTGTGTCGTCACTTTCGACTGCAGCGACTGCAGGCGTAACCGGAAATGAGACTGCGGCACAGTCTTCAACCAACAAAAAGATTTCGACGAAGACGATGACACTGGATAACAGAAAGCAGAAAGTAAATGATGCTCTGGGAAACCCTGTTATCATCGGTGCGGCAGTTATCTGGAAAGTGGTAAATCCGACAAAGGCAGTATTCAATGTAGAAAATTATAAATCATTTTTGTCTATACAATGTGATGCAATAATAAGAAATAATGCAAGACTTTATCCGTATGATGTCGTTGATGAGGATGAAGATGACGGCGTTGAGGAGAAAACATTGAGAGGCAGCAGTCAGGAAATTGCCGAGAATATGAAGGTTGAGCTTCAGAAACGTGTGCAGACAGCAGGTATAGAGATTGAGGAGGTAAGAATTACACATCTTGCTTATTCTGATGAGATTGCGGCTGCTATGCTTCAGAGACAGCAGGCCACAGCCATTATTGCAGCCCGCCAGAAGATAGTTGAGGGTGCTGTCGGGATGGTGAAGATGGCAATAGACCAGCTCGGTGAAGATGAGATTGTAGTGCTTGATGAAGAAAGAAAGGCAGCGATGGTAAGCAATCTGTTGGTGGTACTCTGTGGCAATAAGGAGGCACAGCCGGTTGTAAACAGCGGAAGCATATATTAATATGTGGAATGCCGTAAATATGAGGAAAAGGAGGAAGAAACATGGCAGAGCAGAATGGAAAAGGGCAGGAGCAGGACATGGGTGAGCTTGAAGAAAAAGAACAGAAACTGCAGGAACGCCTTGCCAGAATCGAATCCTTGGAGCGTGAGATAAAAGAAAAGGAAAAAGCGGCAAAGGAGAAAGAGAAGGCGAAGAAACAGGTTTTACTTCGCCTGGCTCCTTCTCTATGGGAGGATCTGGCCCAGTGGGCTGATCAGGAATACCGCTCCATCAACAGCCAGATTGAATATCTGTTGGCTGAGAGTGTGCGTGCACATAAGAAGAAATAGAAAGCTGTATGGGACAGAGCATGAACAGCAGATGATGAAACTGTGTTTGCATTTGCCTTGCGTGTATGATAAAATAAGCTGTCTGTTGAAAAAGGTCGTGCGTGTCGTGCGGTGTGAGGAGGCAGCAGATTTCGAAAGGTTAGGAACCTTAGCGCCAGAACCCTTTTAGGAGCTATCAGAGAGGGTTGACGAGGAGAAGAGTTATCGAAGGTATCATGTGCAGTTGGTATTTTGTAAATAGCATGCAAAAAGCGGGCGGCACAGGGTATTGATTCGGCGGATGCTCTTCCGTACAGCTGAGTGCGATATGTCGGGGCAAATATGGAGGCAACTCCAAAACAAATACCGGACAGTCAGCATACAATATTATATTTGGAGGTCTTTTTATGTGTGGAATTATAGGCTTTACAGGAAATATTCCTGCAAAAGATGTCATCATAAACGGATTGGAACGATTGGAGTATCGCGGATATGACAGTGCAGGGATAGCGCTGCTTGAAGATGGAGAGATTTCTGTACGAAAGAGAACCGGTAAGGTGGCTGAGCTCAAGGCACTATGTGCTGATGATGAAAATACGGCAACCTGCGGTATTGGACACACAAGATGGGCAACACATGGAGGGGTTACGGATGCAAATGCGCACCCACACAGATGTGGTCAGGTAGTTCTGATACATAACGGTATTATAGAGAATTACCGTCAGCTTATTGTTGAGTATGGATTGGCTGATAAGCTTGTATCTGAGACGGATTCTGAGGTTGTGGCGGCATTGCTTGATACCTTTTACGAGGGAGATCCGGTCAAGGCGATAAAGAAGACTGTTAATGCGTTATCAGGTGCGTTTGCACTCTGCATCATGTTTCAGGATATTCCGGGGACAATATATGCAATCAGAAATGTCAGCCCGATGATTGCTACCTCATGTGAGCAGGGTTCAGTCATTGCATCAGATCTTACTGCGGTGATTGCTTTTTCAAAGGAATATTTTGTTGTACCGGAGTATCATATTCTGACATTGACTGCAGATGGCATTGATGTCCGTGATATGAAAGGAAATGAGGTAAAACCGGAGATATTATCTGTAAACTGGGATATAACCAGTGCGCAGAAAGGCGGGTATCCTTTCTTCATGTTGAAAGAAATCTATGAACAGCCGGATGCGATTCGGAATACGGTTTCTCCGAGAGTGAATCAGGGCTTGCCTGATTTCACAACAGATGGTGTCAGCGATGAAATCTTTGAACACTGCAAGCGGATTACCATTGTCGCATGTGGAACAGCCATGCATGCAGGTATGGTAGGAAAGCAGCTGATTGAAAGCAAGCTGCGTATTCCGGTAAATGTAGAGATTGCATCGGAGTTTCGATATGAGAATCCGATTATAGATGAAAATACACTGACGATTGTTCTTTCACAGTCAGGAGAGACGATTGATACATTAGAGGCATTGAAGCTGGCAAAGGCACATGGATCTAAGGTGCTCTCGATTGTAAATGTAAAGGGCTCAACGATAGCCAGGGAGAGCGATTATGTACTGTATACACATGCAGGACCGGAGATTGCGGTTGCCAGCACCAAGGCATACACGGTTCAGGTAGCAGCCATGTATCTGATTGCATGTCGTATGGGACTGGTGAAGAAGATAATCAGCGAAACGGATGCACGCCAGTTTATGACGAAATTGATTAACACACCGAATATCATCGAGGAGACATTGAAAAATGCAAACAACATCAAGCGTGTTGCAAATCATATCAAATTGTCTCCGGACGCGTTCTATATCGGTAGAGGATTGGACTATGTTATGAGTCTGGAAGCTGCCTTGAAGCTGAAAGAAATATCATATGTCCATGCTGAGGCTTATGCAGCGGGTGAGTTAAAGCATGGTACGATTGCACTGATTACTGAAAACGTGCCTGTCATCGCACTTGCAACGCAGGAGGACGTATATAGCAAGGTTATCTCCAATATCCGCGAGGTTAAGGCGAGAGGTGCTTACGTTGTACTCGTCAGCATGGATGAGGAGGTAAACGATCCTGATATCTGTGACAAACATATCCGCATACCGAAGCTTGACGGCGAATTTACAGCCTTCGCGACTGCCGTCGTACTGCAGCTTATTGCATACTATACCTCGGAAGCCAAAGGACTTGATGTGGATAAACCACGAAATCTGGCAAAATCCGTAACAGTAGAATAACGCATCAGCATCCAAAATGTATATATCAGACGGGTAGGGTTTTCTTATCCGTCTGTTTTTTCAGGCATGCAAATTTGTATCTGCAGGACTAAGCTCCTCTATCGCCATCTAATATAATCACAATGCATCCCATTGATTAATATTTCAACATAGATTTCCAATGATACGGAAAATCCAAGTGTTTCTGTGATATGTATGTTTTATACTTCTTCATTAATTTTATCAGTGGCTTTACAAACTTATCATTCCATCTATTATGATCAGGATATAATAGTTTTAATGTGTATAACTGGGCAAACAATCTTCTTGTAGGAACATATTTTTCATTGGGTGGCATTTTGGGCAATGCAGGAAAAATCCAATAATATAACCTTGCATAATGTGCGCACCGATTTCTAAGATCCGTCAGACATCGCAACCAACTTTCCAGTACTTGATAGCTTACACCATACAAATTTGAAGCAATTATTGCCTTGTCCTTATTTTTCATGTCTTTATAAAAATATGAAATCGTACCCATAGAAAAATATTCTATTATTACCCAAATGGGGAAATGACCATTATATATCTTCTTATGATGCTGTACAACTAACGAATTTGAATTTTCTGAAATGCATGTAGAAATACGATTTTGGAATGATGCATGATTATGATGCTGGTTATAATTACCTGCATCCATATAACCCTCTGATCCATATTTATGAGCATGATAATAAGAAAGGGAGCTTCTTAAATAAATCTCAATATCCTCAATGGCACTTACAATTAAATTGCGCAATTCAGAATCAAATTCATAAATTGCTTTTAAGCGTTCTATCGCAATCGGAGTAAAACACTGCTTTTGTCCTTTAACAATAAAGGGTAGTAGATAACCTGACAATCTATAATAATTTACCAATTGAAGTAACTGTTCAGCAACCAACTCATCCTTTATAATTATGTTTTTCTTTTTTAACTTTTGAATTTGCTGTTTATATGTCTTTGGCTTCTTTAACTGCATACTTCCTCCATAAAAAAATGTGCTCCCATTTGACACATCGTTGAGAGGTGTGGGAGCTCCTGTTAC
>CAMAMD010000108.1 GCA_945836785.1 uncultured Clostridium sp. | reverse complement strand
AAATATCCTGCCACGGAAAAATAAATTAATCAGACCGGCCGTATCAAATGTGGATCAGGCTGTTATTATATTTGCACTGTCAAACCCTGAACCAAACTATAATCTGCTGGACAGGTTTTTGATTATGATGGATCAACAGGAAGTTGACACTGTAATTTGTCTGAATAAATCTGATCTTGCAGAGTCGGATGAGGCTACACGGATAAAAGAAATATATGCGTCGTGCGGTTATGAGGTTTTTATTACATCCACACATTTATGGCAAAATGGTTCGGATGATAAATCGGGGATTTTGCCTTTGATTGAAATGATTAAGGGTAAGACAACGGTGTTTGCAGGACCATCCGGGGTGGGAAAGTCTTCTTTGTTGAATGTTTTACAACCTGATGCACAGGCGAAAACAGGTGCTGTCAGTGATAAAATCAAACGAGGAAAGCATACAACCAGACATTCGGAACTGATGTATATATGTGAGGATACCTTTATTATGGACACACCGGGGTTCAGTTCTCTATATGTGGAGAATATCGAGCCGGAGGAGTTAAAAACATTTTATAATGAATTTTCAGAATATAGTGAACAGTGCAGATTTAAAGGGTGTTTGCATATCAATGAGCCGGATTGTGGGGTTAAACAGGCCATTGAAAGTAAAATGGTTAGTACACTCAGATATGATAATTACAGACAGATATATGAGGAACTAAAAAGTAAAAGGAGATGGTAATATGAATATTCTTTCCCCGTCATTGCTATCTATTGATTTTAACCATGTGGAGAGAAATGCAAAGGTACTGGATGAAACAGGTGTGAAATGGTTTCATTTGGACGTTATGGATGGTATATTTGTCAGAAATATATCCTTTGGTCCACCCGTTATTAAATGCATCAGAAAAATCACAGACAGTTTTTTTGATGTACATTTAATGATTGTTGATCCGATTCGTTACGTTGATGCATTTAAGGATGCCGGTTCGGACATGCTTACCGTGCATTATGAGGCGTGCCAGAATCTGCAGGAGACGATAGATTATATTAAAGAAAGCGGATTAAAGGTTGGAGTTGCAATTAATCCTGATACTCCGGTTTCGGTTCTTGAGCCTTATATTGATAAGGTTGATATGATTTTGATTATGAGTGTAAATCCGGGATTTGGCGGACAGAAATTCATGCCAATTGCTTTGAATAAGTTAAAGTGTGTAAAAGCGTGGGCAGATGAAAAAAATCCGAATTTATATATACAGGTTGATGGCGGTATTACCGTAGATAATGTGGATGCCGTTTTAGATGCGGGGGCGAATGTCATTGTGGCAGGCTCTGCCGTATTTAAAGGTGATAAGGCGGCAAATGTCAGAGCTTTTCAGGAGGCATTAAACAGAGCATGACAGACGCTGCATTTGATATCAAAGAAAATATTATAATTGTAACCGGAGGAAATATAAGCCTTGAATTCCTTGACAAAGAAATCAGGGAAAACAAAGACAGCTACATCATAGGAGTGGACAGGGGTTTGGATTCACTGCATAGTTTGCAGATACATCCGAATCTGGTAGTAGGAGATTTTGATTCCGTAGATAACGGCATCAGAGCTATATATGCAGGTAGCCCTGGTGCCATTGTTTTAAATCCGAAAAAGGATTATACGGATACACATGTGGCAGTTCTTGAAGCACTTAAACGCAAGCCGGCTCGTATCAGGATTCTGGGAGCAACAGGAACAAGACTGGATCATGTGATGGGGAACCTAGCACTGCTTAAATTGTGTCTTTTGCAGGGCGTGGAAGCGGTTATTGTGGACGAACATAACCGGGTCAGAATGATAGACAGGCAATTCAGGATTAGAAAGAATCTGCAATACGGAAAGTATATATCATGTATTCCGTTTTCAGATCGTGTGGAAGGACTTACGATATCAGGTTTTCAATATAATCTTGAAAAGGCCACTATAATAAAAGAAGAGACTATAGGTATCAGTAATGAACTGAGAGAGGAGGAAGGTTTCATCACGTTGGAGAAGGGATATCTTCTGGTGATGGAAACAAAAGATTAAATGAACATATGGGTAGTAATTGCATTCGCCATTTATATGGTGGGTATGCTTCTGATTGGAATTACCAGTGCAAAGAAAAACAGAAATGCAGACGAATATTTCCTGGGAGGTCGTAATCTGGGTGGCTGGGTTGCGGCACTTTCGGCACAGGCATCTGACATGAGCGGATGGCTGCTGATGGGATTGCCGGGGTGTATTTATGCATTTGGAGCAAATCAGGCATGGATCGCAATCGGATTGTTTATAGGTACTGTATTAAACTGGATGTTTGTATCCGGCAGATTGAGAAAGTATACCATTAAAGCCGGGGATTCTATGACTATTCCGGAGTACTTGAGCAATCGATTCAGAGATAAGAAGAAAATATTGCAGGCAATATCAGCGATTGTCATCGTTGTATTTTTCCTGGTTTATGCGGCTTCTGCATTCGCAGCGGGCGGCAAGCTGTTTGCTTCTGTTATGAATATAGATTATCACCATGCACTGACTCTGGGGGCTGTGGTAATTCTGATTTATACATTTCTGGGTGGTTTTATCGCAGTATGTAATTCGGATTTTATACAGGGAACCCTGATGCTTGTCGGTATTCTGACTGTACCGATTGTTGCGGTCATGTTGATGGGAACAGGAAATATTATTCCAAGTTTAATTGATAGCGGTCTCAATGTGGATGCAAAGGATTTCTTGAATATCTTTTATGAGAACGGAAAGCCGATTTCCGTAACCAGTATTGCATCACAGCTTGCATGGGGACTTGGATATTGCGGTATGCCACATATTCTTGTGCGTTTTATGGCTGTCAGAGATGATAAGGAGCTCGCAAAATCCAGAAAGATTGCGATTGTATGGGTATTGCTTTCTCTGGCTGTAGCTTGTATCATCGGTGTAATCGGAAGAGCATATTTGTATCCGACTGTGCTTGGAACAGAAAATGCAGAATATGAAAATGTTTTTATTGAAATGATTAAGAAGGTATTTATGGAGGATACAAGTCTGCCTCTCATCGGCGGTATTCTTCTTTGTGGTGTGCTTGCAGCTATTATGTCCACGGCCGACTCGCAGCTTTTGGTATCTTCCTCCGCAGTAGCAAAGGATTTGTTTAGCGGTGTGTTCTTTAAGAAGATGACAGAAAAGCAGATTCTTATGGTAAGTAGAATCACTGTGCTTGTGATTGCTTTTATTGCATATGTGATTGCCTGGAATCCGAATTCCAGTATCATGCTTCTTGTTTCTGATGCATGGGCAGGACTTGGAAGTGCATTCGGACCGACGATACTTATGTCATTGTATTGGAAGAGAACCAACATTGCAGGAGCAGCGGCAGGTATGATAAGCGGAGGTCTTACTGTTATTTTATGGGATTATATCAAGCTTATTCGCGTTGACGGAGAATTGGTTACTCTGGGAACCTACACGGGATTGTATTCATTGCTGGTTGGATTTGCAGTAAGTCTTTTGTTTATTGTAATATTTACATTGATTACTCCGAAGGTCAGCGATGAAATCATACAGGAATTTAATGATGTGAAAAACGGAAACATATAAAAATAAAAAAGACAGATAAACAGCAAAAATGCCGGAAAACAATAAAACCGGCATTTTTTGTACGTGTATAATTTTAAAGAGAGGATTTATGAAAAAAACTATGCTTATAATATATCCTAAAAATATGAACAAATTATGACTAGATTAACAACTTTGTGTAAAAAAATAAAAAGAAACAGAGGTTTTTATGCTAAATATAAAAATAATTGTAGTGGGAAATGTAAAGGAAGCATACTACAGGAACAAAATTGAGATATATAAAAAAAAGATAGCACAGTTTCATAAGATTGATATCATCGAAATAAAGGATGAGAGTATCCCGAAAAATGCAGGGGAAGTTATCTCCCAAAAAATAAAAGATGCGGAGGGAGAAAAAATCCTTGAACGTATTTTGCCGGGGGAGTATGTGATTGCATTATGTATAGATGGGCAGGTCACCACAGAAAAAAAGCTGGATAAGCTTATGAAAACTGCAGAAGAACGATCGGTACCCGGAATTGTTTTTGTGATAGGTGGCTCTTTGGGACTTGGCAGCAGAGTGATAAAAAGAGCGGATTATAAACTTAGTTTTTCCAACATGACGTTTCCACATCAGCTTATGCGTGTGATGTTGCTTGAGCAGCTTGCAAAATTATAACCGGTATTTTATGCCTTATTTATGATAGGTGATATTGTTTAATATTGTATACGCCCGATAAATCTGTTCTGTAAGAACCACGGCTGTCAGTTCTTCGTCGAGTGAAAAGGATGACAGGCATAAACGTGGCATATTCGTATTATGCACAGCTTTGTAGATTGCTGAAAGACGTTCGTAATCGGATTCGTCACAACATATGAAATATTCTATTGCTGATATGCCGTGCAGATTCAGTTTTTGTATCTGATCGGCAAGCTCCGTGGAGGAGCAGGTTTCTTTGTCGGGAACGACTGCGTAGATTGCCGTTTTTTCTGTTTTTTCCGATATGCTTTTATTCTGATTGGAAAAGGATTTTAATTGCATGCGGCAGTAGGGGGATGTTCTTTTTATATATTCATCTGTTGCCGCGAGATAATCTTTGTCAAATTTTTTCCTGTTCACATATATTGTAATTTCCATGTTGATACCTCATA
>CAMAMD010000107.1 GCA_945836785.1 uncultured Clostridium sp. | reverse complement strand
TTAATGGAAATCTTATTATTTCAGGAGCATTTGGTCTGTTCAAAAAAGATATTGTGATTGCAGCAGGAGGATATGATGATAGTGCACTGGGGGAAGACATGGAATTAGTAATGAAGCTCCATACTTTCTGCAGAAATAATAAGCATAAGTATTCGATACGTTATGAACCTGATGCAATCTGCTGGAGTCAGGCACCTGAATCTTTAAAAGATTTAAAAATTCAGCGAAGGCGCTGGCATCTGGGATTGTATGAATGCATGATGAAATACAGAAAAATGTTTTTAAATCCGGTATTTGGATTAGCTGTACTGGCATCTTATCTGTATTATCTGATGTATGAGCTGCTTTCGCCATTAATTGAAATTTTTGGTTTAACTGTGGTAGTTGCAGCAGGATTTATGGGACTTCTGAACTGGCCGTTTATGATTCACTTTTTCCTTCTATATGCTGTTTATGGGGCAGTTATTACAATGACGGCATTTTATCAGAGGATTTATACACAGAATATAAAAATTTGCCGTATAGATATATTGAAAGCAAGTGTGTTCTGCCTGTTTGAAAATGTTTTTTTGCACGTTTTCATGGATTTTGTGCGTGGAACTGCTTTTGTAAAGTATAAAAAGAAAAAGAACCAGTGGGGACAGATTAAGCGAGTGCGGCGTGATGAAATGTGTTAAATAATGTAAATTTAAAGAAGGATAAAATATTTTAGCAAAAAGTAAAATAAATATTGTATTACCTTCTGTTTTCTGATATATTTATAATTGATAGATAATTGTATGACAGATTTCATGCAATTTAAATTGCATGCAGTTACCTATTGCCGGGCTGACGAAATTTTAATAACTATTCAGAAAATAGGAGGTTTTTATTGCAATGAGAACTAACAAAAGCAGGAGAAGAACCATTTCCTGTACAGTAGTTGCAGCAATGGCAGCAGGACTGTTTGCCGGATGTGGCAGTGCAGTGGGTAATACGCAGCAACCTGAGACGACAGGTGAGACACAGGCAACTGGTGCAGAATCAGTTGCAGAGACACCGGATTACAATTTTACAGTGAGTTATGATGGTACAACTACCGGAAATGTTTCTTCAGGCGTATCGGTACATGATCCTTCAATAGTGAAAGATAACGGTACGTACTATATTTTTGGTTCCCACATGGCAGCAGCAAAATGTGATGACCTTATGAATTGGGAATCCATAGCGGACGGATATACAACAAGCAATCCGGTATATGGACAGATTTATGATGTGAAGGAAGATGCCTTTGCATATTCGGGAGATAAAATCAGCCTGATACAGACTGATGATAAGAAGACGCATGTATGGGCACCGGATGTGATTTACAACAAGACAACAGGACTTTACTATATGTATTACTGCACGACATCCACATGGAATGCATCTAACCTGTGTTATGGTACGTCAAAAACGATTGAGGGACCTTATGAGTGGCAGGGAGCGCTTATATATTCCGGCTTTGACAAGGATACGATTAAAGCAACAGATGTGCTTGATTATGTGGATGAAGATTATGCATTGAAACATTATGTCAGAAATAACGGATATAATTTTAACGAATATCCAAATGCCATTGATCCTTCTGTCTTTTATGATGAGAATGACAGGCTTTGGATGGTATATGGTTCATGGAGTGGTGGTATTTATTTGCTGGAACTTGATCCTGAAACCGGCCTTGTCATTCATCCTGAGGCAGACCCTGATAATAATGTAGATGCCTATTATGGAAAACGTCTGCTTGGCGGCGGACATAAATCCATTGAGGGACCTTATATTCTATATGATGCAAAAGACGGTTATTATTATCTCTATGTTTCTTATGGTGCATTGACAAGCAATGGTGGCTATCAGGTGAGGGTATTCCGTTCAAAGACAGTAGATGGGGACTATGTGGATATGAACGGTGCTTATCCTAATAAAGATGTAGACCACCAGTTATTTGGATTAAAGCTGACGGGAAATTATAAGCTTCCTTCTCTTGATAAAGCATATATGGCGACTGGACATAATTCGGCTTTCATTGATGATGATGGAAAAATGTATCTGGTTTACCATACACGTTTTAACGATGGCGGCGAGGGACATTCACCCAGAGTACATCAGATGCTTGTAAATGAGGATGGCTGGCCCTGCGAACTTCCATATCAGACACAGGGTGAGACTGTAAGTGATACCGGGTATGAGCAGTCCAAAATAGTCGGAAGATATTTTGTTATTAATCAGGGAACGGATATCAGCAGTGACATAGCAAATCCATGTATACTTTATCTAAACGATGATAAGACGGTTAAAGGCAGAGAGTCAGAGGGAACATGGGATTATAAAGATGGTACCTATTATATGAATATTACAATCGATGGAGAGGAATACAAGGGTGTGTTCTGTCAGATGAAAGATGAAGCAGGCACCGATGTTATGACATTCTCAGCGGTTGGTTCAAACAAGAGTGTCTGGGGGGTAAGCTATGGACAATAATTTAGAATTTAATAAGCCTTGGATTTTGCAGAGAGCAGATCCGTATATTTATAAACATACAGACGGAACTTATTATTTTACTGCATCTGTGCCGGAATATGATAAGATTATTCTACGCAGCAGCAACACACTGGCAGGACTTAAGACGGCAGAGGAATATGAGGTATGGCACAAGCATGAAAACGGTCCGCAGAGCATTCATATCTGGGCACCGGAATTACATTATTTATTTGGAAAATGGTACATTTACTATGCAGGTGGCGATAAGGACGATATTTGGGCAATCCGGCCTTATGTATTAGAGTGCCAGGGACAAGACCCTATGAAAGACCCCTGGATTGAGAAAGGTAAAATGATAAGAGCTTCTGATGATGAGTTCTCTTTTGAGGCATTTTCACTGGATGCGACAGTCTTTGAGGTAAACAATGAATGGTATTATATCTGGGCAGAGAAAGTTGGAGTCGGAAAGCAGATTTCTAATCTTTATATTGCACGCATGAAAAACGGGTATACACTTGATACTGTTCAGGTGCTTTTAACTACTCCTGATTATGACTGGGAGCGTCATGGCTTCTGGGTAAATGAGGGACCTGCAGTTATCCAGAGAAACGGGAAGATATTTGTGACTTATTCGGCAAGTGACACAGGTGTCAACTATTGTATGGGAATGCTTACAGCAGATGCAGATTCTGATTTACTTGACCCGCGTTCATGGAAAAAAGAGCGTTATCCTGTGCTTGCAAGCAGTGAAAAGGCTGTAGTTTACGGCCCAGGTCACAATTCGTTTACTATTGATGAAGAAGGCAATGATATTTTAGTTTACCATGCAAGAACTGAAACAGAGATTATCGGAGATCCACTTTATAATCCTAACAGACACACCATGCTGATGAAGTTTGGGTGGAAAGATGGAAGACCGGTTTTTGGTTTTGAATAGGGCAGAAAGGAATGGCATAAATAAAATTGGAACAGCGTATATGTACAAGGTGTCTGATACGGGAGATGGTGGGTACAGAGGATTTTAAAGAATCTGAAATGAAAATGATTGAAAAGTATCGCGATGCCATAAAACAGGCAGACAGAGTATCAGACAAAGAGTATGAGCAAAGACTTGCAGTATGCAAAGAATGTGAAAAACTTATTTCAGGAACATGTGGTGCCTGTGGATGTTATGTGGAGCTTAGGGCAGCGGCGAAAGTTTCACATTGTCCACATAAAAAATGGTAAGGCAAAAAATAAGAACCTGTGCAGATTTTTATCTGTACAGGCTCGTTTTTTATGTAATAGGAAATTGCGCCGGCATGCACTTTTTATTCAATTGGTGCATAGTTGATGTTTACCTGAATATCCTGTGAATAGTTGCCAAAAGATTTTCCAAAGAGTGTTAGTCCGCCAACATGAGCAGCATCTTCTTCTACGGCAAGGCGGAAACGAATATTGCTGGTAAAATCAAGCTTTAATGTATTGGTTGTAACATCGGAAATCTTAAGACCATCTATATAAGTTCCTCTGTGATTAATCACAAGAAGCTTTAACAGTCCATACTGATTCCAGTTGGGCGGCCACCAGTCAGGTGTCAGCATTCCGCGTACTTCACCATAATCACCGGGAGATGTCCACACACCAAGTAATGTATCGTTTATGTAAAAACTTATATCTGAAGGCCAGTTGTTGTCAATTCCGGGAGCTTCAGAACTTATTTCCATTGAAATGGACAGCTGCGTGATTTTCTGATTGACCGGTATGAGGTTTGGAATCGCATATTCTACATATCCTTTTGAAAACCACATAATATCTGCATTGAAATGATCAGGATGGTCAAAGTAACGTACATCATCAAGTGCGCCTATTACGGATTCACTAGTGGCGATACCACAAGTGGGGCAGACATCGTGCTGTGAGAATTGTCCTACCTTGATCTGTGTACTGAATACATTGGTATAATCAATTGGTTTTGAAATATCCACAATTATACGATCCTGAATAATGGAGCAGATTTTTTGATTACCATGTACGGCAGATTCATTTGAAGTGCTTATCAGCCCACATTCCTCTAATTTCTTAATGTGTCCTGTAAGAGCACCGTTGCTGATATTCAGTTCACTTGCGAGTTGATTCATGCTCATCTGGTTATTTTCCAACAGAATGTTTAAAATCTGTAGCCGGATTTCGGATCCCAGAGCTTTGAAGGTGTCAAGACCTTCGTCTAATGAAGATATATGTA
>CAMAMD010000106.1 GCA_945836785.1 uncultured Clostridium sp. | reverse complement strand
AAAAATTGTTCGTATGCATCACTGCAAAAGATGTTCTCCATATCGACCTGCTCCAATTATTAAATAAAATCCTATGTTTTCTTTATTATATTAACATATAGTTATTTTACTTACAATTGGAAAAAACAATTCGTTTAAAGGAATTTGACGCATTTTACTATTTTTAACTAAAAAAATATTTTTTTTTATGAAGTGTTCCTATTTATTTCTTGTAATAATAGTGCTATTATATTTCGGGTTGAAAATGTCCAGAGAGACAACTGATCATACATTAAATTAAGAGGAGGACAATTGAGATGACAGTGGCACAGATAATTGCGATTGTGATTTTTGTTGTCATGTTCGTACTGATGGTCTTGGATAAGATTGAAAAACAGTATGTAACGTTGGCAGCGGGAGCACTCACATTGATTTTCGTTTTCGGCATTGCAATGCACAGCGGGACTGCAGTCATGAATACGTTAAATGTGAAGAGTATTTTTACACCGGATTTTTGGATAGCATCCGGTGAGGGTTCGGAGGAGTCCTCGGGAATAAATTGGGCAACAATTATATTTCTGGGTGGAATGATGATAATGGTAGAAGGAATGGCTAAGGCTGGATTTTTCCGTTGGTTATGTCTAAAACTTGCAAAGCTGGTTCATTATAAACCGGTACCTTTATTTGTGGCATTTATGATTATGTCAGCAGTACTTGCAATGTTTATTGACAGTATCACAGTCATCTTATTTTTAGCGGCAGTTACGGTTGAGTTGTCAAAGCTTCTTAAGATAGATCCGATACCGATGATATTATCGGAAGTATTTTGTGCGAATCTGGGAGGGTCGGCAACAATGTGCGGAGATCCGCCAAATATAATTATAGGTACGGGACTTGGATACTCTTTTTCTGATTTTTTGACAAATACAGGTGCGATTGCCGGAATCAGTCTGGTTGCCGTTGTGATATATTTTTACCTGGTTTTTCGTAAGGAATTGTTGCAGGAAGAAAGGCAGCCGATTGATACATCAAAGATTCCTGAGCCAAAGACGGCTATTACGGATAAAAAGAAATTTATAATTAGCAGTGTTATATTTGCATGTGCTGTTGTACTTTTGGTTACCCATGCATCCACAGGTCTTTCTGTTGCGTTTATCGGTACTGTGATTGCTCTTATAACGTTGATTACATCAGGAAAGGATTCGTTGGAATTATTAAAGAAGGTTGATTATAAGACGCTTTTGTTCTTCATCGGATTATTTATTGTAGTCGGCGGTTTGGAACAGACAGGCATTCTGGAAACGATAGCATCCTTTATCGGTGAAGTCAGTGGTGGTAACATATACATTATGGTGGCAATTATCATATGGATTTCTGCCATAGCCAGTGCCTTTGTTGATAATATTCCTTTTGCTGCAACAATGCTGCCTGTAATCAAAAGTCTGGCTGAAACGCAGGGTGTACCGTTGGATACTCTTGCATGGACATTATCCATGGGTACAGATATCGGCGGTAGTGCAACACCAATCGGTGCATCGGCCAATGTAGTCGGAACATCAGTTGCAGCTAAGAGTGGTCATCCGATTGGATGGGGCAGATACTGCAAGAGTGCGGCACCTGCAATGTTTATCGTTGTTACAATCTCGATGTTATTTATATTTGTACGCTACTGTTAATCAGAGATATTATATTTAAGAAGGGCTGCTGCGTTTATATAATATCGCATGTTTTCCGTAATATACATGCGATATTGTATAAACGCAGCAACCCTTCTTAATTTGATTGAAATCCTTGATTAATGGTAGGTAAATTCACTTATGAAGTAAGGCTGCTTGTCAGCGTCTGTGAAGATGACATAGTAATGTGTGTCATCTTTTTTGGTGTAAACATATAATGTATCGCCCATTTTTGCGGCCATACGGTATTCTGCACGCAGTTCGGTTATCTGAAGTTCCATCGGCAGAGTGTTGACTGCCAGACGGATGTATTGACCATTGTTGATGTGATGGTTTGTGTCAAGGTAATTTGGGGATACTTCCAGTTTATATCTGTATTCCAGCTCTTTGGGACATGGTATTTTCCGGGAAGCATAATTCATGTCCAGAGGTTCTCCGAGTGTGTAAGCATTTCTTTCATCTTCATCAATGCGCACCGGCTTTCCGGTGGTAGGGTCTGCGTAGAACCATTTCGCATCAGCATAGGCTAATGTTGTGCCTGCGGTGTCTTTCATCAGATAATTCCAGGAGGCAAAGGTACCTCTCATTTGATATATCCAGGAATCCACACGGAATTCTTCATCGAGAGACGGACGGCGGATAAATATTACATGCCAGGAGCTTACCATCCAGGCACGATTTTTTTTGAGTAGAGTAAGAGCAGAGTGACCGGCAGCGGAGTTATGGAACATGCAGCCGTCCTGCATGGCATCCACAGTATTGGATATGCTCAGCACACCATCCTTGTCGATTCTGCTGTATGATACACGATTTTTATAGCTATACATAACACACCTCGTTTTTAAAACTACTTATAATGGATATTATAACCATTAGTGAGAAAAAGTCAACGTATGAAAAATTTTAAAAAAGTACTTGACATTATATTATCTATGTATTATTGTATTATTCAAGTAATACAATAATACAATAATACAAAAGGAGGCATAGGAATGGCATGGAAGTTTAATAATGAATCTCCTATATATCTACAGATTATGGATGAGATAAAATTCCGAATTGCGCAGGGAAAATTAAAACCCGGTGATCAGGTACCGCCGGTACGGGAACTTGCTATGAAAGCGGGAGTCAATCCGAATACCATGCAGAAGGCTCTGGCTGAGCTGGAGCGTGAGGGAGTGCTGTATTCCCAGAGGACTTCGGGAAGATATGTGGCAGGACCGGAGGATGGCGGCTTATCTATGCGGGATAAGGTCAGTTTTAAATATGCACAAAGCTATGTGGAAGGCATGCGTGGTCTTGGATATGAAAATGGGGAGCTTGTAGACAGATTAAAAGTTTATTTAGAGGAGGAGAAAAATGAGTAATAATATAGTTGAGATTTCAGGTATGAGTAAGGGATATGGTATCAGCAAGACCGTATTTCAGGATCTGAACCTTAATTTGGAGAGTGGTAAGATAATCGGTTTGCTGGGACCGAACGGCAGCGGAAAAACAACGTTGATTAAGACACTGGCAGGTCTTTTGAAACAGGATGCAGGTAGCGTATTGATAGATGGAAAGCAGATTGGACCTGAGACAAAGGCGGTAGTATCATATTTGCCGGAGCGGACATACTTTAATGAATATCTGAGTGTCCGTAATCTGGTCAACATGTTTAAGGATTTCTATGCGGACTTTGACGAGGGAAGAGCATATCACATGATGGAGCTTTTGTCTATTGATCCGAATATGATGTTGAAAAGATTGTCTAAAGGAAATAAGGAAAAGGTTCAGCTTATCATGGTTATGAGCCGCCGTGCCAAACTTTATCTTTTGGATGAGCCGATAGCCGGTGTGGATCCGGCAGCACGGGATTATATTTTACAGACTATTTTGACAAATTATGATTCTACATCAACAATAATGATATCTACACACCTGATTCAGGATATAGAGAATATATTGGATGATGTTATATTTATCAAAGAGGGGAAAATTGTAAGTCATCAGGGAGCCGATGAAATGCGGCAGCAGAAGGGACAGTCAATTGATGAGATATTTAGGGAGGTATTCAGATGTTAGGAAAATGTATAAAAAACGAATTTGTAAATCGCTGGAAACAGGTTGCTTCTTTGTTGGGAGGCGTATTTACATTCAGTCTGGTCGTGCTTATTATGGATCAATTGGATAAGAACGTAATTAACAATTCATATTATAGTGCAATCGTTAATATTACCGAGGTAGTGTATGTATTGGCTCTGTTTGGGGCGATAATCGGAATGATGTTTATGCCATTTATGGATTTTTCAAAACGGTTTTTTAAGGATCAGGGGTATCTGACACATACACTTCCTGTCAAAACATCCACACTGATTGTCGGAAGAATGGTATGTGATGTGTGTATGGTGGTTTTGGCAGCACTCGTGTATCCACTGGCAGCCTGTATTGCATCAGGAAACTTTAACTTTTTTGGCGAACTGCTTGATGATATAACAGATTTGCTTCACATGGTAGGCAGTACTGCGGATGCGGCATTGGTGCTTGCAGTGATGGTAGCGGGATTTATTGCAATATTTTTGAGCATCCTGTTTTCGTTGTGGCAGCTCAATACAGCGTACGCATTTGGACATATGTTTAATAAGGGTAAGCGTATCCTGTCTGTAGTTGGGTATATCGCATTGTGGGTTATTTTTGAAATGGTGATGGTACTGCTGAATAAGATTCTGGAGATACCGGGTATACACAATTGGATATCAGGTGTTATAGATAATATAGAGTCATCTGCCGGCAGTATGCTTTTGGTATTATCTATGATTGATATCGGAATGTTGGTCGGTGTGGCCGTACTTGCAGTTGCTACATCATTTATATTAAAAAATCATTTGAATTTAGAGTAAGAATAGTAACAACATCATTTTCTGAAAAGAGGGGTTCTGTCATTTTACGATTGAAAAATTGTGAAATGGCAGGCTCTTTTTGTTTATATGATATAATGAGCATTGCGACGATGTGCGCTTGCGGACATCGGCATAATGCGAAAAAGCACACGGAGCCAACAGGCGACGTGATATAATGAGCATTGCGACGATGTGCGCTTGCGGACATCGGCATAATGCGAAAAAGCACACGGAGCC
>CAMAMD010000105.1 GCA_945836785.1 uncultured Clostridium sp. | reverse complement strand
CAATGGCAGGCCAGCCGCCAATGGGACAGATGCCACAGATGCCGAAGGCACCGCAACCGATGAACGGAGGTCAGGCACCGATGGGACAGATGCCACAGATGCCGAAGGCACCACAGCCAGCAATGAATGGGCCAATTATGGCAAATTCTGTTAAACCATTTGATGATGTGGCAGAGGAGAAAAAAGATGTACAGGCACCGGAAAAATCGGAACCAAAAGTAGAAGCACAGCAAGAAGAGAAACCGGAACCAAAAGTAGAACCACAGCAAGAACAGAAGCCGGAACCAAAAGTAGAATTACAGCCAGAGCAAAAACCGGAACCAAAAGTAGAACTACAGCCAGAGCAAAAACCGGAACCAAAAGCAGAGCCGCAACCAGAGCAAAAACCAGAGTTTACAATGGGGAATTTAGTTGGTCAATTGGGAACAAAACCGGTTCCGCATTTGGTTAGGAAAAAAACCGGAGAAACCATAAATATTACAAAATCGGAATTTACAATTGGTAAATCCCACACAAAGGCTGATTATGCAATTGATAATAATACTGCAATCAGTAGGGTTCATTGCATAATCGTACAGAGAGATGGCGTAAACTATATTAAGGATAATAATTCGACGAATCACACATTTGTTGACGGGGTTGAGCTTCAGCCGGGCAAGGAAATGTTACTTAAAAATAAAATGACAATCCAGCTTGGTGATGAAGAATTTACATTCCTTTTAAGAAAGGGAGAATAGGATGGAATACATAGCAGCTTATCATACTGATGTAGGAATCACAAAAAAAACAAATCAGGACTCCCTGGCCATTAAAATTGTGGATACAAAGGATGGAAAGGTAGCTTTTGCAATCGTGTGCGATGGCATGGGCGGACTTTCAAAAGGGGAAGTAGCAAGCAAGGAAGTTATCATAGCATTCTGTAACTGGTTTGATAATATACTGGTTGACGATATAGAAAATGGAAATTTTGAGGAAAGCAGGCTGGTGGAACAGTGGAATGAAATCGTCCAGACACAAAATAAACGCCTTGGAGCATATGGCGAGCAGAACCATCTTCAGCTTGGCACAACGGTTTCCGCACTGCTGCTTTACAAAAATCAGTACTATACAGTGCACGTTGGAGATAGCAGAATCTATCAGTTGTCATCGGATGTACTGCAGCTCACCAGTGACCAGACTTTTATAGCACGGGAGATTGCCGCCGGAAGAATGACGCCGGAGCAGGCAAAGACAGATTCGAGACGAAGCGTTCTGCTTCAATGTGTCGGTGCATCTCCGGTGGTTGAACCTGAGTTCAGAAAGGGAGACGTGCTTCGTAACGCTGTATATATGTTATGCTCTGACGGATTCAGACATCAGATATCAAATGACGAAATGATGGATAAAATCGGTCCGGCAGCGGCTACTGATGAAGAAAAAATGAAATACGGATGCATCTATCTGACAGAACTTGTGAAGAACAGAAAAGAGACAGATAATATAACGGTAGCGTTAATTAGAACGATATAGTCAGAGTCTATCATTTGCGAAAAGAAAGGGTTATATAATGACGAAGGAAGGTACCGTATTAGACGGAAAATATGAGATATGGAAAGAGGTTGGACGAGGAGGAATGTCCATCGTTTATCTTGCCAGAGACAACCGACTGAATAAGCAGTGGGCAGTCAAAGAGATAAAAAATGATGGCTCCAAATCCACGAAAACGCTTCTGAAGGGCTTGGAGCGGGAGGCAAATATCCTGAAAAATGTGGATCATCCGGTACTCCCAAGAATTGTTGATATTATCAACCAGGAGGGTGTAATCTATGTTGTCATGGATTTCATCGAGGGTGAAACAATCAGTGACAGATTGAAGAAAGAGGGTGCTCAGCCGCAGGAGCTTGTAATTGAATGGGGCTTGCAGCTTGCCAGTGCTTTGGACTATCTTCATAAGATGAATCCGCCAGTCATCTATCGTGACATGAAACCTTCCAATGTCATGATTAAGCCGGAGGGCGGCGTAAAACTTATCGATTTTGGAACGGCAAAAGAATATGATGTTGAAAACAATGCAGATACCACAGCACTTGGTACCAGAGGATATGCAGCACCGGAGCAGTTCGGTGATTCCAAAGGGCGGGGTATCTACAATACAGATGAAAGAACGGATATCTATAACCTGGGTGCGACATTGTACCATATTGTAACAGGTATGAATCCATGCGAACCGCCATATGAGATTCGACCGATTCGTGAGTGGAATCCGACACTGTCAACGGGACTGGAAAAAATAATACTGAAATGTACGCAGGCGGACCCGAAGGACAGATACCAGAATTGTTCGGAGTTAATGTACGCTTTGGAACATTATAACGAGCTGGATGATGAATACCGGAAAAAGAACAAACGGAAGATGGCAGCATTTGTATCCACAGCGGTTCTTGCTGTGGCTGCTGGTGTGACATCCTTGGTTGGATATTCGGGATTACAGAAAATCAAGCTGGACAATTATAATACATACATAGAGACGGGAAATGACTACCGTGTCGAGGGTAATTATGTAGATGCGGCAGAGCAATATAAAAAAGCTTTTGAACTGGATGGCTCGGAGGCAGAGGCATACGATAAATATATTCAGGTACATATTGATGCTTCAAATGAAATCAATGAGGATGGCACGACACAGCTTGACCTGGAGGCGGGGCTGAATGTCGTGGCGAACAGAATAAAATCGGGCTATGATAATGTAGATGAAAATGATGAGGTGTTGTATAAGCTTGCCATCACATATTTTGATGAGATGGGTGATTACAAAACAGCATCCAAATACTTCAATATGATTGACCCGGAGAATGAGGATTATGGAGAACTGGCAAAATATTACGGCTCCGTATCGTTGATTCTTTCAAGTACAAATGTAAATACCGGTGAATTGATGGATCAGGTCAATAACTTTGCGGCGTACAACCAAAGCGAGTATACCAATCAGAACATCAACAAGTTCATAAACTATAAGATGATTGGACAGATATATGCGACTTATATTACGGTAGACGGAATTGCTGAACAGGCCGAGGATGTTATGTCTCAGGCGGTAAGCGACCTGGAGGAATATACAGGAACGGATATTGATACAAACGATTACTTCTTTAGCTACTATGATAATCTCATCGTTATATATGAGAATCTTGCAAAAAATGCAGAGGATGAGGTGACAAAGTCTCAATATTATGCGGATGTCATTACTTATTGTGATGAATATCTGAATATTCTTGACATCAAGGTAGATGAGAGTACGGATGTCGGAATCGGTGGATCCTATGACAATACATATAATACAGCTTATTATAATAAAATGTCTAAGAAAGCGGCCTGCTATGAAGCAATGGGAAATTATGAGGGAGCAATGGGTGTGTTCCGAAGTGCCGAGAGTGCTTTAGGAGTCAACAATGTCCTGAGTAATAAAATATATGCGGAGCATTTGGATTTTATTTATACATATTGCGAAGAGAAACAACAGGACCCGACCAAATGGGCATCGCAAATGCCGGATGAGCTGCAGGATATCCTGAGTGTATATGATGAAGGCAGTAAAGTCAGAGATATCGACAGCAATAAGACATGGAAGAAACGAAAAGAAATTATGGAGATGCTTGCAAGCGGAAATTACAGTTCTGGAGATGAGGATACCGCGACAGAAGAGACGGATGCCGAGTCGGAAGACAATGAGATGGGAGAGTGATAGTGATGGAAAGCGTTTATGAAATATGTTTCTATGGCGGCCTGATACTAGCAATTCTCCTGTTAATAGCAGCGGTTCTTCTGTTTATCCTGCTGAAGATTCCAAGGGTGTTTGGAGAATTGACGGGACGAACAGCAAAGAAGGGCATACAGGATCTGAAAAAAGGCGTGAGCACAGATCAAAGTGTGGCAAAGAAGGAACAGGCAAAATATTATAATCAGGGAACCGGAAAGATTAAGGCAAGAGAGACCGTATCAGAAAAAACACGAAAAGAAAATCAGGATGATACGACAGATCTTCTGAGACCGGAAACAGATACGGATGAAACAGAAGTATTAGGTGCAGGAAAGTATAAAAATGCCGGGAAATTCCGTGACGGAGATGAGACAGAAGTGCTGGGTGCGGAAACAAATGTGGAAGATGAGGCAACAGATGTGCTTGTGTCGGGAGGCGGTGGAACGGATGATACGACAGATGTGCTTACTTCGGACGATGGGGCAGATGATGCAACAGAAGTACTGGCAGCAGAGGAAGAAGACGATGCAACTGATGACGCAACAGAAGTACTGACCGCGGAGCCGGAAGACGATGCAACTGATGACGCAACAGAAGTACTGACCGCGGAGCCGGAAGATGATGCAACTGATGTATTGACTTCTGATATGGACGACGACGCAACGGATGTACTTCGGGCGGAGCCGGATGATGACGAGGAATCCACAACGGTACTCACCAGCGATATGACAGATGAGCTGTCACGAAAGGTAAAAGTATCTTATAACATCGTGATTACACATACAGATGAAACATTGTAAGGGAGGCGGAAAAGGAAAATGAAAGCATTATGGAACAAACACACAAAATTAAATAAGTTTATCGCACTCTGCCTTGTACTTTTACTGGCGGTAGTTCCGTTGCTCACGTATGTGGGAGATAAAGAAGGCGCGAAAGCAGCAACAACTGTCAGCGATACTGGATATTTTAATTTTACACCAACAGAAAGTGGTGATGATTTTTCATTGACTGAACAGCTTGGTGGTACTGTATATTATATGAAGTTTGATGGTACTGATGATGTACCAACAACACAA